>JBFKKS010000112.1:0-7976 GCA_041630955.1 Nevskiales bacterium | reverse complement strand
TGGACTTGCGATGACCGACAACGGCTGGGCTGAAGTGCCGCAATTGGGCAGCGTTCGTATCGGTGATGACGTCGAGATCGGGGCCAACTCCTGCGTTGACCGCGGTGCCATTGACGACACGGTGATCGCCAATGGCGTCAAAATTGATAACCTTGTTCAGGTCGGACACAACAGCATTATTGGGGAGCACACTGCTATCGCAGGTTGTGTCGGCATTGCCGGAAGCTGCACGATTGGTGCACGCTGCCAGATTGGAGGTGCAGCCGGGATACTCGGACACCTGAGCATTGCAGATGATGTCGTAATTGCCGCCAAGAGCCTGGTAACCAGCACGATTTCCGAGCCGGGTTTGTACTCAGCCAGTTTGCCGGTTCAGCCAGCGGCGATTTGGCGACGACAGCTTGCTCGTTTGCGTAAACTTGATGATCTGGTGGGGCGCATCCGGGCCCTGGAGAGAGATAGATGAAGTTATTGAAGTCCGGCCCTACCAATACGGCTGACATACAGTCGATTCTGGAAAGCATTCCTCATCGTTATCCGTTTCTACTCGTAGACCGTGTCCTTGAATGTGAGCCGGGCAGTCATATCGTGGCGCTGAAGAACGTTACCATCAACGAACCTTTTTTTACTGGCCATTTTCCTCAGCAACCGGTTATGCCGGGTGTGTTGATTATTGAGGCCCTGGCTCAGGCAGCGTTGCTTTTGGGCTTTGCTTCAACCGATGATGATAGCCAAGGGCGCATCTGTTACTTTCTGGGCATCGATAAGGCCCGTTTCAAGCGAGCCGTGGTTCCAGGAGACCAACTGGAACTCCATGCCAAGCTAACCAATAGCCGCAGAGGCATCTGGCAATTCGAGGTAGAAGCCCGGGTTGATAGTCAGCGTGCCTGTATCGCGCAGATCATGGCAGCTCCGCAAGGAGATAATGCATGACCACGATCAGCACTGATGCACGTGTCCACCCCGATGCGAAGCTTGCTGATAATGTGTCAGTCGGTCCCTTCAGCATTGTGGGGCCCGATGTAGAGATCGGCGAGGGAACACAGATTGGATCCCATGTGGTGATTGAAGGACATACTCGCATAGGGCGTGAGAACACGATCAAGCAGTTTTGTTCCATTGGTGCGGAGCCACAGCACAAGGCCTACAAGGGCGAGCCGACATGCGTTGAGATTGGCGACCGCAACACACTGCGGGAATTTGTCACGGTACACCGTGGCACAACGCTGGATAACAGCCTGACTCATATCGGCAACGACAATCTGTTGATGGCTTACGCACATATAGCTCACGACTGTTCAGTGGGTGACCACGTCACCATGGCCAATGGTGCCAGCCTTGCCGGGCATACCCACGTGGATGATTACTGCATCCTCGGAGGATTTGCCCTGATTCACCAATTCTGCCGCATTGGTGAAAGTGCCTTTATTGGTTATGGCAGTGGTATAAGCAAGGATGTGCCCCCTTTCGTCATGGCCTCAGGCTATCCCGCTGCGCCACATGGCATCAATGCCGAGGGCATGCGTCGTCGGCAGTTCAGTGCCGAGGAAATTGAATCGGTGAAGGATGCCTATCGCATTCTGTATCGCAGCAACCTGAGACTGGTTGAGGCGCGTGAGCAACTGGCCCAGCGTGCAGACAGTTGCCGCGCCGTGAAACTTTTCCATGCCTTCCTGAGTGATTCCAAACGCAGCATTTTGCGCTAGGTGACGGGCGAATGACCGAGCGTCCGCTGCGCATTGCCCTGGTTGCAGGCGAAGACTCAGGTGATGTGCTGGGTGCTGACCTGATCAAGGCGCTGCGCAAGCGACAACCCAATATTGAGTTCACCGGCGTGGCCGGACCGCGTATGCAAGCTGAGGGTTGTTCGACCCTGGCTTCGATCGACGAATTATCCCTGTTCGGTATCAGCGAAGTGGTCCGTGAGATTCCGCGTTTACTTAGACTCCGCAAACGTCTGGTTCAGGAAATACAGCAATGGGGTGCGGACCTGTGTCTGGGTATTGATGCGCCTTCTTTCAATCTCGGCCTGGAGCGACGACTTAAGGATGGCGGTATGAAAACCGCACACTATGTCAGTCCGACGGTTTGGGCCTGGAGGGAGAACCGGATTCACGGTATCGGGCGCTCGGTGGACCTGATGCTGACCCTGTTTCCCTTTGAGCAGGCCATTTACGCTAATCATTCCATTCGCTCGCAGTACGTGGGCCATCCTCTGGCTGATCATTTTCCCATGCAGCCAGATCAGGCTGGTGCCAGAAAGACACTGGGGCTCGATCCAAAACGCCAATGGCTGGCCATGCTGCCTGGGAGCAGGGGCAGTGAAGTCAATCTGCTTTCCAGGCCATTTTTGGAAACGGCACAATGGCTGGCGCAGCGTATGCCGAAGCTGGGGTTCGTCGTGCCACTGGCCAATACCAAGACAAGACAACGTTTCGAACAGGAAATTGATCAATTTCGGGCACAGGGTCTGAGCCTACCCGAAATGACCCTGCTGGATGGCCAGTCCGAGACGGCAATGACGGCAGCCGATGTGGTGTTGCTTGCCTCCGGTACAGCCGCCCTGGAGGCCTGCCTTCTGAAACGCCCGATGGTCGTGGCGTATCGTGTAGCGCCATTTTCCTATTTCCTGTTCCGCAAGATTGGCATGCTCAAGATTGAGCTTGTCAGCCTGCCTAACCACCTCACGCCAGAACCACTGGTGCCGGAATTTATTCAGCATCAATGTACTGCCCAGAACCTGGGGCCGGCACTGTATCAGCTGCTGCAACGCCCACATGCGCGTGCGGAGCAAGTCGATGCTTTTTATGCAGTGCATAAGGCATTAAGTTTGGATGCGAGCGCACAGGCTGCCGATGCTTTACTTCAGTTGCTGGAGCAATGACGGAACTCATAGCCGGGGTCGACGAGGTTGGTCGTGGCCCTCTGATCGGTCCTGTTGTGACGGCTGCTGTCATTCTTGATCCTCAGCGCCCGATTGAAGGGCTCAGGGACTCCAAGCGCCTAAGTGCTGCACGCCGTGAGAGCCTGGCTTGCCAGATCAGGGAATCTGCCTTGGCATGGTCGCTGGGACGCGCCGAAGCCCAGGAGATCGATGAACTGAATATCTTGCAAGCCACCATGCTGGCAATGACCCGTGCGGTCGAAGCACTGATTCCACAACCAAACATGGTTTACGTGGATGGCAACCGCCTACCCAAACTCACTGTGCCAGCACGCGCCATAATCGGAGGGGATGACAGCATCCCTGCTATTAGCGCCGCGTCGATACTTGCCAAGGTCGCAAGGGATGCTGAGATGCTCGACCTGGACAACCAGTACCCCGAATACGGCTTTGCGCGTCACAAGGGCTATCCGACCGTTGCGCATCGAGAAGCGATACTGCAGCACGGGGTACTCAGCGAACACAGGCGCAGCTTCGCACCGGTCAAAGCGGTACTTGAAAGCATGGGCTAGCCGGGCAGGGCAGTTGCGTCAAGACTGCCGCTTTGAGCAGCCACTGGGTATGATGCATCAATGAATGTTCATCTCTGCTGTTTGGCTTCCTGAAGCATGGATACCGATTTCGTCCACCTGCGCCTGCATAGCGAGTATTCGCTGGTCGATGGCAGTATTCGCATTGCTGACCTTGTCAGGCGGGCACGGGACCTGGGTATGCCAGCGGTGGCGATTACCGATCAGGTCAACCTGTTTGCGATGGTTAAGTTCTACCGGGCAGCCGTGGCAGCAGGCATCAAGCCTCTCATTGGTGTCGACTTACTGATTGACGAATCGACGCGTGATCTGCCTGCCAGCCGCATCAGTCTTTTATGTCAGAACGAAGTGGGCTATGCCCATATGACGCGACTGGTCACGCGAGCCTATACCGAGGGCCAACATCTGGCCACACCTTTGATTCAGCGCGAGTGGCTGGCAGGTGCCAGTGACGGTCTGATCGCGCTTTCCTGTGCTCAGGACGGGGATATTGGTCGCGCACTGCTGGCAGGTGATGAGACACAGGCAGAACGAGATCTGAGCGCTTGGAAGCAGTTATTCGGGGATCGCTTTTATCTTGAGCTACAGCGCTGTGGCCGGCCCCAGGACGAGGCCCACTTATCCGCAGCACTACAGCTGGCTGTTGAAACCAATACGCCGGTCGTTGCGACCAATAACGCACGGTTTCTCGATGCTGAGGGCTTCGAGGCGCATGAGGTCCGGGTTTGCATTCATGATGGACATCGCCTGGATGATCCGCGCCGCCCCCATAACTATACGCAGCAGCAGTATCTGAAATCACCAGCAGAAATGCTTGAACTGTTTGCCGATATCCCAGAGGCCTTGCAAAACACGGTAGAAATTGCCCGCCGATGCAGTCTGTCGCTCACGCTGGGCGAGAATTATCTGCCTGAATTCCCGGTACCCGGCAATCGCCCGGTCAATGAATATTTGCGTGAACAGGCAACGCTCGGTCTTGATCGCCGTCTGGAGCAACAGCATCTTCTAGGGACTGATAAAGAGCCTGATTATCGCAGCCGGCTGGATCTGGAACTGCAGGTTATCGAAGGTATGGGCTTTGCCGGCTACTTCCTCATCGTGGCTGACTTCATTGCCTGGGCACGTGATCATGCCGTACCAGTTGGGCCGGGGCGTGGCTCGGGCGCAGGCTCTTTAGTGGCCTATTCATTAGAAATTACTGATATAAATCCGCTAAGTTACGATTTACTGTTCGAGCGATTTCTTAATCCAGAACGAATCTCAATGCCGGATTTCGATATTGATTTCTGCATGGTTGGGCGTGATCGGGTCATTGAGTATGTTTCAAGCCGTTACGGTAGTGATCATGTATCCCAGATCATTACCTACGGCAGCATGGCGGCACGTGCCGTGGTGCGTGACGTGGGCCGGGTTCTTGGTCAACCTTACGGTTTCGTAGATCGTATAGCCAAGCTGATTCCGGGTGGTCCGGCCAACCTTGGCATTACCCTGGAACAAGCGCTGACAGGGCGGGACCGGGGTGAGCTGGCAGAGGCCTACGAGCAGGGGATGACTCGTGATGAATTGATCCGCACGAGTGACAGCGAACTTGCGGAGGCCTACCGTGAAGACGACGCTGTGGCAGCCGTACTGGATATGGCGCAGTCGCTGGAAGGATTGGCGCGTAACGCTGGCAAGCATGCCGGTGGTGTGGTTATTGCGCCTCGACCGCTGACCGATTTTACGCCGCTCTATTGTGAGCCTGACGGCGGCAGCCCGGTGACGCAGTTCGACAAGGATGATGTCGAGGCCGTGGGTCTGGTCAAGTTTGACTTTCTTGGCTTGCGCACGTTGACCATCATCGACCGTGCTCTGCAGCTGGTCAACAAGTCACGTATCGAAAACAACACGCCAATCATCGATATCCGTGATCTGCCGCTTGAAGACAAACCCAGCTTTGACCTGCTCAAGCGGGGCGAAACAACAGCCGTATTTCAGCTTGAATCGGCCGGTATGCGCAAGATCATAAAAGATTTGCAACCCGATGTATTTGAAGACATTGTTGCGCTGGTTGCGCTGTATCGACCCGGGCCGCTTGAGTCAGGCATGGTGGCCGATTTTATCAATCGCAAGCAGGGCAAGGCGCGCATTGAATATCCGCACCCGGAGTTGGAACCCATACTGAAACCGACGTATGGCATCATCCTGTATCAGGAACAGGTGATGCAGATTGCACAGGTGCTGTCTGGCTATACGCTGGGTGGTGCCGACATGTTGCGTCGAGCCATGGGCAAGAAGAAGCCCGAAATCATGGCGCGTGAACGCAGCACTTTCGTCGAGGGGGCTGAGAAACGCGGTGTTGACGGACGCGTTGCCGGAGAAATCTTCGACCTGATTGAAAAATTTGCTGGCTATGGCTTCAACAAGTCGCACTCTGCAGCGTATGCATTGGTGTCCTACCAGACCGCGTGGTTGAAAGCCCACTATCCAGCTGCCTTTATGTGTGCCGTATTGGGCGCGGATATGGATCACACGGATAAAGTCGTGACCATGATCGACGAGTGCGAGCGCATGGGCATCAAGCTGATGCCCCCCGATGTGAATGCCTCGGCTTATGACTTCACAGTCGTCGACGACAGCAGCATTCGTTATGGTCTCGGTGCGATTAAAGGTGTGGGGCAGGCCGCCATTGACATTGTACAAGTCGAGCGTGAGGTCAATGGGCCCTATTCTGACCTGTTTGACCTTTGCCGACGCATTGACTCGCGAAAGGTGAACAAGCGAGTCCTGGAGGCGCTTATCAAGGCCGGTGCACTGGATTCTCTTGGCCAGCACCGAGCTGCCATGATGGAGGATCTGAGCCGCGCCATGACAGCAGCCGAGCAACAGATAGCCGCCCAGACAGTCGGACAAAGCGATATGTTTGGTATGGCGACAGCCCCCGCTGAAACCCAGCCACAAAGTGGTTCGAGTCAGGTGGCAGACTGGCCCGAGTTGGTACGTCTTGGTTATGAAAAAGACACTCTGGGCCTGTATTTGACCGGACATCCTTTTAGTGGCTTTGAGGCAGAACTGGGCCAGTTGACCAGTGGACGGATTGCCAAGTTAGTAAGCACTGCGTCCTCTACTGCTGGCGTTAGCCAGACAGAGGGAGGTGCTGGGCGTAGACGGCGTGGGAGTGGTACGGAGGTGACCGTGGCGGGCCTGGCGGTCGACTTAAGGCGTTTTGGTTCGCGTACACTGCTGACGCTTGATGATCGCAGTGGGCGGGTGGAATGTGTACTCTACGAAAATACCAGCCGGGCCGCTGAACGCTTCCTGGACAAGGACAAGATTCTGTTGGTTAAGGGGAAGCTGGGGTATGACGATTATGCCGATGGTTTTCGCGTTACGGTGGATGAAGTGCTGGATCTCGAAGCCGTCCGCGAGCGCCATGCCACGCGTGTACTATTGCGAATTGAGCCCTCCACAGAACTCGACATTGATGCACTTGAACGCTGCCTGTCGAACTATCGGGACGGGCAGGGCTGCCGGGTCAGTCTGCGGTATATGAATGACCAGGCGAGGGCATGGTTCCACCTGGGTGAACAATGGCGTGTGCAGCCTTGCGAGGGGCTGATGCACGATTTACAACGCATGCTTGGCAGGCAGGCGGTAAAATTCGATTACCGCGGTGAGCGTCATACCGACCAACCTGTACAACACAAACAGGCTTCCTGAATATGGATTACTTGGAATTTGAACGGCCGATTGCCGAATTGCAGCAGAAGATCGAAGAGCTGCGCAATGTAGCAGATGGCAGTGCTGTTAACCTCAGTGAAGAAATCACCAGGCTTGAAAACAAAAGCCGGAGTTTGACCGAGCAGATATTCTCAAACCTGACAGCATGGCAAGTGGCGCAGTTGGCACGCCATCCCAAGCGCCCCTACACGGCGGATTACATTGAGCAGTTGTTTACCGATTTCACCGAATTACATGGGGATCGCGCGTTTCGAGATGATCCGGCCATCATAGGTGGCCTGGCGCGATTGGAAGGGCGCCCGGTGCTGCTGGTTGGTCACCAGAAGGGGCGTGATACCAAAGCCAAGCTACACCATAATTTCGGCATGCCGAAACCTGAGGGGTATAGAAAGGCTCTACGCCTGATGAAAATGGCTGAACGCTTTCGACTGCCGGTGATTACTCTTATTGATACACCGGGAGCCTACCCAGGAATTGGTGCAGAGGAGCGCAATCAGAGCGAGGCCATTGCACGCAACCTATTTGAGATGGCAAGACTCAAAACCCCAATACTCAGCGTGGTGATCGGTGAGGGCGGCTCCGGTGGTGCTCTTGCTATCGGGGTCTGTGACCATCTGGCCATGCTTCAGCACAGTATCTATTCGGTCATATCACCTGAAGGTTGCGCCTCCATCTTGTGGAAAAGTGCAGACAAGGCCCAAGAGGCTGCCGAGGCCATGCGCATTACCTCCGACAAGCTCTATGAGCTGGGCCTGATTGACGAAATCCTCCCAGAACCGCTC
>JBFKKS010000111.1:0-8049 GCA_041630955.1 Nevskiales bacterium | reverse complement strand
CGTATCGACAAATCCGGCGGCGCGCATTTCCTGATGCATGGCGGTCACGATCGGCAGATGCAGAAATGGCGATTCACTCTGTTGCACCATGATGCCCTGCGCGCCCAGGGCACGGTGCACATCGGCATAAAAGGCGCGGTTGAACAGCCCCTCGGCAGGGCCTATCGGATCCGTGCTGTCCACGATCACCACATCCACACTGCCGGCAGCCGCTTCGCGCATCCATGCAATGCCATCACCGAAATACAATTCGGCACGCGGATCGTTATTCGATTCGCATAGTTCCGGAAAGTGTTCTTCTGATAGTCGAGTCACGCGCTCGTCGATTTCTACCTGCAGGGCATGCTCCACTCCCGGGTGCCTGAGCACCTCGCGCAGTGTGCCGCAATCTCCGCCGCCGATAATCACCACCCGTCTGGGATCCGGATGAGTAAACAGCGCGGCATGCGACATCATCTCGTGGTAGAGAAAATTGTCGCGGGTGGAAACCATGGTGCAGCCATCGATCACCATCAGTTTGCCAAAGGTCTCGGTCTGATAGATTTCGATGCGCTGGTAGTCACTTTGCTCATCGTGAAGCTTCTCACCCAGTTTCAGGGAAAAGCCCGTACCCGTCTTGTCATCGGCCTCGGAAAACCAGTTATTGTCCAGCGCCATGGTCACCTCTGTACTCGTTTGCGGCTTGCTTGCGTATCATGGAGCGCGGATTATACGCCGCCATTCGTTCCGGGGACTCTAAACCATGCCGCATTACCATGACTGAGCGCTGGCAAGCCGCCGATAGCAGGCAGCTTTATAGCATCGCCAACTGGGGCGAGGGATATTTTGACGTGGCCGACAATGGTCACCTGCTGGTACGCCCCCGTCGGGACGAAGGCCCGGCAATCGATGTGTTTGCGCTGGCCGAATCGCTGGCCGAAGCCGACCTGCACCTGCCGGTATTGCTGCGATTCAGAGAGATCCTGCATGACCGGGTTGATCGCATGTGCGGCGCCTTCAATGCCGCCATTGAACAAACCGATTACCAGGGCCGCTATCACTGCGTCTATCCCATCAAGGTCAACCAGCAGCGCACCGTAATTGAGCAGATCATCAGTCACGGCGGTGAGCGCGTAGGCCTGGAAGCTGGTAGCAAACCGGAATTGATGGCTGTGCTGGGCATGGCACCAGCCGGCGGACTGATCGTGTGCAATGGCTATAAAGACCGCGAATACATCCGCATGGCGCTTATAGGCCGGCGTCTGGGCCATCGCATTTATCTGGTCATCGAAAAACCAGCCGAGCTGGATTTGATCCTGCAGGAAGCGGCGGATCTGGATGTCGAGCCCCTGCTGGGACTGCGTGTGCGACTGGCGACCCTGGGCGCAGGCAACTGGCAGAACAGCGGTGGAGAAAAAGCCAAGTTCGGCCTATCGGCCAGCCAGATTCTGGATATGGTCGAACGCCTGCGCGTGGCAGGCCGGCTGGATGCACTGCGCATGCTGCATTTCCATCTCGGCTCGCAGATCGCCAACGTGCGCGACATTCAACGCGGCCTCGGCGAGGTCGGGCGTTTCTACCAGGAACTGCACGACATGGGTGCGCCGCTTGACGTGATCGATGTCGGCGGCGGCCTGGGCGTGGATTATGAAGGCACACGCTCTCGCAGCTACTACTCGGTGAATTACAGCATCACCGAGTACGCACTCAATGTGGTGCGTTGTATCGCCGAGGCCTGCCGTGAGCGCGGCCTGCCTGAACCGGACATCATTACGGAGTCCGGCCGCGCACTCACGGCGCATCATGCCATGCTGATTACCAATGTGATCGACGCGGAAACTGCACCGCGCGGCACCCCGGCCGCGCCCGCCGAGGATGCTGCGCTGATCCTGCATGATCTATGGGAAATTTTGGAAAACCCGCGCGAGCGGCCAGCACTGGAGTGCTATCACGACGCGGCCAACTGGCTGGCTGAGGCCCAGGCCCAGTACGCGCATGGCGTGCTCAGCCTGGCGGAACGCGCCTATGCCGAGCAGATGTACTACGCGGTTTGCCGCCGCCTTTTGCCCTTGCTCGACGATCGTATTCGACCCCAGCGTGAACTGGTCGATGAACTCCGCCAGGCACTGGCCGATAAGTATTTCTGCAACCTGTCGCTGTTCCAGTCATTGCCCGACGTCTGGGGCATTGGGCAGATCTTCCCGATCCTGCCCATCCATCGTCTTGATGAAGCCCCCGGGCAGCGCGCCACGCTCTGCGACCTGACCTGCGACTCCGATGGCCAGATCAGCCAGTACGTCGACGGGGCCGGCATTGAAGCGTCCCTGCCTGTGCATGACCTGAAAAGTGATGAACCCTACCTGTTGGGTTTCTGCATGGTGGGTGCCTACCAGGAAATTCTCGGGGACATGCACAACCTGTTCGGGGATACCGATGCGGTAGACGTGGAACTGGACGGCAATGGTGGCTGGCGCCTGATTGATCCGGAGCAGGGGGATCGTGCCGACGAGCTCCTGCGCTATGTGCACCTGGCACCCGAAACCCTGCTGGCCAGCTACGAGAGCAAACTCAGTGTCATTGCGGATGCCGACGAGCGCGAACAATTTCGCGTTGAGCTGGCCGACGGCCTGAGTGGCTATACCTACCTGGAAGACTAGGAGGCGCGCATGCAGACAGGTTTCATAGGGCTCGGGGCAATGGGCTTTTCCATGGCCCGCAATCTGCACAAGGCAGGGCTGCTGGCAGGTGTGTTCAACCGTAACCCGGTGCGGTCGGCCGAGTTCTGCCAGTCGGCCGGAGCGCCCGCTTACCGATCGATTGAAGAGCTGGCTGAAAACTGTGAGGTCCTGGTCATATGTGTCTCCGCCGACGCCGATGTGCTATCGGTGATCAATGCCATTGCCGGCGCGAAACCCGCCGGCAAGCTGGTCATCGACTGTTCGACGGTCAGCCGGGATACCGCCGTTGCCGCTGCCGCACGTTTGCAGGCCGAGGACTGCGACTTCCTGGATGCGCCGGTTTCCGGCGGCACCGAGGGCGCCCGATTGGGTCAGCTCAGTATCATGGTTGGCGGCAAAGCCGCCGTGTTTGACCGAGCCGCCCCGGTTCTGGGCGCCATGGGCCAACGCATCATACATATGGGACCAGTGGGAACAGGGCAGGCTACCAAGGCAGTGAACCAGGTCATGGCTGCGGGTATCAACCAGGCCGTCACTGAGGCGATGGCGTTTGCCAAATCGCTGGACCTGCCTATCGATAAGCTGATCGAGGTGGTGGGCTCCGGCGCTGCCGGCAACTGGTTCGTCAATCATCGCGGCATGTCTATGGTTGCTGGTGACTACCCGCCCGGTTTCAAACTGGCCCTGCACCTCAAGGACCTTTTGATTTGCCAGCAGATGGCGCAGACCATCGGCGGTCAATTGCCACTATCCCAAGCCACCATTGCTGACTATCAGCGCCTGGTCGAAACGGGCCACGCCGAAGAAGATATCTCGGCCCTGTATCGCCTGAAGGCGAGCCTGTTTCCCAACAAGGCAGGTTCAGCATGAGTACGATCCCGACCCGGGCTATCCTCGATCTGTGGTTTGGCAACTGTGCCGAAAACCCGGAGGACATTCCCGAGCACAGCGGGTTCTGGTTCGCGGGTGGCACCGCCTTTGATACGGCATTGCGTGAGCAATTCGAAAGCAGCCTGAAGCAGGCTGCTGCCGAACCGGCCTGGCACGGCAAGGATATCCATGAGCGCCTGGCGCGCATTCTGCTGCTGGACCAGGTAACTCGCAATATTTACCGGGGCACACCGGCTGCCTTTGCCACTGACCCGCTGGCCCTGAAGCTGTGCATGGATGCGCTGGAGTCAGGGGCCGATACCGAGCTGACGCCCATCGAGCGCAGCTTTCTGGCCATGCCGTTGCAACATGCCGAGCATCGTGAGAACCAGCAACTGTCCGTGAGTTATTTCAGCAACCTGATTGAGCTCGCCCGACATCCGGCCGAACAGGCCTCCCTGCGCAGCAATGCAGACTATGCCAAACAGCATGCCGCCATCATTGAACGCTTTGGACGTTTCCCACACCGCAACGACATTCTCGGCCGTAACTCGACCGATGCCGAGATTGCCTACCTGAACGATGGCGCCCCGCGCTTTGGTCAATAACCGCAAGCATTAAACCATGACCCAACCCAGCTATTACTGGCATGACTACGAAACCTTTGGCGCAAATCCACGTGTCGATCGTCCCTGCCAGTTCGCAGGACAGCGCACGGACCTGGACCTGAACCCGATCGGCGAGCCGCTGGTGATCTACAGTCAGCCAAGCGATGACTTTCTGCCACACCCACAGGCCTGCCTGATTACCGGCATCACGCCGCAGCTGGCACAGGATCGCGGCGAGCCCGAGCCCGATTTTATCGCGGCGATCGTCAACGAACTGGGCCGTCCCGGCACCTGTGGCGTGGGCTATAACAGTATTCGCTTTGATGATGAGATCACGCGCCACACCCTGTGGCGTAATTTCTTTGACCCCTATGCCCGGGAATGGCAAAACGGCTGCTCACGCTGGGACATCATCGACATGGTACGTCTGACCTACGCCCTGCGCCCCGAGGGGATTGCGTGGCCCCTGCGCGAAGATGGGCAGCCCAGCTTCCGGCTGGAAGACCTGGCCACGGCCAATGGCCTGGTTAAGGAACGTGCCCATGACGCCCTGTCGGATGTCAACACCACGATCGCGCTGGCACGCCTGATTCGTGACCGCCAGCCAAAGCTCTATGATTTCGTGGCCAGTGCTCGCAGCAAGCAGGCGGCGCAGGCCATGCTGGACCTGGAAGGCTTCACCCCGGTATTGCACGTGTCAGAGAAGTTTCCTGCTGCCCAGGGATGCCTGTCCCTGGTGATGCCGCTAGCCCCGCATCCCACCAATAAAAATGCAGTGCTGGTGTTTGACCTGCGTCAGGACCCGGGCGACCTGCTGGCACTCCCGGCCGAGGATATCCACGAGCGCATCTTTACACCGCGCAGCGACCTGCCCGAGGACGTGCAACGCATCGCCGTGAAAGCCGTGCATGCCAACAAGTGCCCCATCCTGGCACCGGTTAACACGCTCAGCGACGAGCAGGCCGAGCGTGTGAAGCTGGACCTCAATCAATGCCGCCAGCACTGGGCCGCGATTCGTCCGCATGTCGAGACGCTGAGCAGCAAGTTACGAGCGGTGTTCGAGATGGGGGAGTTTGAGCCGCACAGCGACGCCGAGCAGGATTTGTATGGCGGCTTCGTGAGTAATGAGGATCGCAAGCGTTGCGACCAGGTACGCCGCATGACCGGTCCGGAACTGGCGGTTGAGGCGCTGGTTTTCAACGACAAGCGCCTGAACGAGATTCTGTTTCGCTACCGGGCACGCCATTTCCCCGATGACCTCAACGCAGCCGAGCGGGATGAGTGGGAACGCTGGCGGCGCAAGCGGCTGGAGTTTGCGCCCGATGGCGGCCTGTGTCTTGATGAGTACCGGCAAATGATCACACTACTCAAGCAGGAACATGCGGCCGATAGCGACAGACTCGCCATACTGATCGCACTGGAAGACTGGGCCGACCGGATTGCCGGACCGGCCAGCTAATAATCCGCTTCAGATACGGCTTTTCGCCCGTGTGGCTGCGGCCCGCACCTGCTTCGGTGCCGTACCACCAACATGATCCCGCGCCGCCAGTGATCCCTCCAGAGTCAGCACAGCATACACATCCTCGCTGATCACCGCGCTGAACTGCTGCAACTGTTCCAGTGACAGTTCGGCCAGATCCTTGCCCTGTTTCACGCCCAGTTGAACGGCCCTGCCGACCACGGCATGCGCATCCCTGAAAGGAAGACCCTTGCGCACCAGGTAGTCCGCCAGGTCCGTGGCGGTCGAAAAACCCTGCGCGGCAGCCAGCCGGCAACGCTCGGCATTAACCTGGATGTTTGGCAGCATGGCTGCAAACAGGCGCACGCTGGCCGTGACCGTATCGATGGCATCGAACAGGGGTTCCTTGTCTTCCTGGTTGTCCCGGTTATAGGCCAGCGGCTGGCCTTTCATCAGGGTCAGCAGAGTAGTGAGATCGCCATACACGCGGCCGGTCTTGCCCCGCACCAGTTCCGGCACATCGGGGTTCTTCTTCTGCGGCATGATCGACGAGCCGGTACAGAACCGGTCCGGCAGATTCACGAACCCGAATGCCGACGAGGCCCACAGGATCAACTCCTCGGACCAGCGTGACAGGTGCATCATCAGGATCGAGGCGGCGGCGGTGAATTCGATGGCAAAATCGCGATCGGAGACAGCGTCCAGCGAGTTCTCCGTAACTGCATCAAAGCCAAGCTGCTCAGCCACGTAGGCCCGATCAATCGGGTAGGTCGTACCGGCCAGTGCGGCCGAACCCAGTGGCAGGATATTCACCCGCTGCCGACAATCGGCCAGCCGCGCCCGGTCCCGGGCGATCATCTCGAACCAGGCCAGCATGTGATGGCCAAAGCTGATCGGCTGGGCGACCTGCATGTGGGTAAAGCCAGGCATGACCGTGTCTGCCTCGCGCAGGGCCAGCTCTACCAGTGCCGACTGCAGGCTGGCGATACCGGCATCCAGTACATCGATGGCATCGCGCAGGTACAGGCGCACATCGGTGGCGACCTGATCGTTGCGCGAACGGCCGGTATGCAGTTTCTTGCCCGCCTCACCAATCCGCTCCGTCAGTGCCGACTCGATGTTCATGTGCACATCTTCCAGCTGGCTGGACCAGACAAAGTCGCCCACTTCGATGTCGGCGCGTATCGCTTCCAGCCCCTCAACAATGGCGTCCACTTCCTCGGCCTTCAGCACCTTGACCTTGCCCAGCATGCGCGCATGCGCGATCGAACCGGCAATGTCCTGCCGGTACAACCGTTGATCAAAGCTGACGGATTCCGAGAAGGCCTCGACCAGTGCATCGGTCGACTCGGCAAACCGCCCGCCCCAGAGTTTCTCGTCAGCCTTATCCTGACTATTTTGCTGGCTCATGCTTGGCTCGTTACTGCTATCTGAACGGCGCACAGTATAACGGGCTTGACCCGCCGCAGCCGCAGACCAAGACTGTAGGCATGAATAACTGGCGTAACGCGGGGCGAGAGGACGGGGCTGAGTTCCTGCCCGATTTTTGCAGTGGCTCTGCGGTTTTCAGCATGCTGGTCATCACCGAACTGGTGGCCGTGCTGATAACACTGGCAGCCGTCGATGCCAGCCCGGTGCTCTGGGAACGCTTCTTGCTGCTGTCCATATACCTGCAGTGGATAGGTATCAGCAGCGCCGCAGGCCTGTGCATGGTGAGACGCTACGTGCGTGGTTTATCGGAACGTGCCGTAGCCGGTCTGTGTTACCTGCTCTTGCTGCTGATTACCCTTTTGCTAAGCGAAATCGCCTGGCGTCTGGCTGTTTACCAGGACTTCTTCCTGGTTCTGCAGACCAGCCACGCCGAGTTCCTGACCCGCAACCTGGGGGTTTGCTCACTAATCGCCGCGCTGGCATTGCGCTATTTCTGGGTTCAGCATCAGCGCCAGCGCCAGCTGCTTGCGCTCGGTGATGCCCGCTTCGTCGCGCTGCAGGCACGTATCCGGCCGCATTTCCTGTTCAATACCCTCAACAGCATTGCCGAGCTGACCAACAGCCAGCCACGTGATGCAGAATCCGCCGTTGAGGATTTGTCTGTCTTGCTGCGCGCGTCCCTGGCCGAACATGATCAGCCGGTTACGCTTGCAAAGGAACTGGCAACCACCCGCGCCTACGCAAGAATCGAGGGGTTGCGACTCGGCGACCGACTGCGCGTTGACTGGGATATTCCGGAGGAGCTACAGGCGAATACGATTCCGCCCCTGTCCCTTCAGCCGCTGGTTGAGAATGCCGTACGTCATGGCATAGAGCCCCTGCAGGAAGGGGGCACGGTACAGGTGCGGGCTATTCCACTGGATGACAGCTTCTATGTCATCAGCGTCACTAACCCGATAGATGAATCGGCTGACCGACCTGGCAGCGGAGAGGCACTTGAAAATATACGCCTTCGCCTACGCTG
>JBFKKS010000110.1:0-8059 GCA_041630955.1 Nevskiales bacterium | reverse complement strand
GGGCATCAACAAACTCAACAAGCGCAACGACAAGCTAGACTGTGTAACAAACAGCGACCCCGATGGCTTGGGCATCGTTTACCCCCTAGAACCTGCAGAAGTCGCGGACCTACAGTTTCGGCTGGAAGATTTTGCTGCTGCCTGTGACGGGGTTGTGACGGAGCCATAACCTGACCGCATGAAACCGGCCGCGGCAGCCAGTCTGTCGCGGCTTTTTTATGCTCGGCGTAGACGCCGAAAGCCGGACTCAAGATCGATAACCAGGTCCTCAACTGCTTCCAGGCCCGCATGGATACGCAGGCAGGGGCCCGTGTCCCACTGTGTCACCGAGCGGGACTGTGCAGGCCAGGTGGGTAACATCAGGCTTTCAAAACCGCCCCAGCTATAGCCCATGCCAAATAACTGCATGCCGTCGAGCATCGCGGTCACAGCGGTTTCACTGGTACTGGCTTCCAACACGACCCCAAACAGCCCGCTGGCTCCGCCAAAGTCACGCGCCCACAGGGCGTGGCCAGAGTCCTCTGGCCAGGCCGGATACAGGATGCGCTCAACCTCTGGCTGAGCTACCAGCCATTCGCACAGTGCCATGGCATTGGCCGCATGCTGCTTGAGTCGCACATCCAGGGTACGCAGACCACGCAGCCCCAGGTAGACGTCATCTGGACCGGCGCATTGGCCCAACGTCACCGCGGTTGATTTAATAGCCTGGTAGGACGCTTCATTACATACGACCAGGCCCAGCATGGCGTCGGCATGGCCGACGATGTACTTGGTCGCGGCATGAATCGACACATCCACACCATGTGCAAAGGCCGGGAACAACAGCGGGGTGGCCCAGGTGTTGTCCAACAGGCTGGTCACCCCCTTCTCCCTGGCCGCAGCGCAGAGCGCCGGCACATCCTGGGTTTCAAAGGTCAGCGAACCGGGTGACTCCATGAACAGCGCCCGGGTATTGGGTCGGATAAAGGCAGCAATGCCTGCCCCGATGAGTGGGTCATAATATTCCACCTCAACGCCCAGCCGGCGCAGCATGCCATCGCAGAATTTACGCGTTGGGCCATAGACGGAATCCGCGATCAGAACGTGATCACCCGCGCCGGCCAATGCCAGCAACGCGGTGCTGATCGCGGCCAGTCCGGAACTGGTAGTGACCGTTGCATGACCGCCTTCCAGTTCAGCCACCGCCTGCTCGAGGGCGAAGTGGGTCGGTGTGCCGAAGCGGCCGTAGTACACGCCCTCAAAAGGATTCGCGCTGGCCTGCTTCAGGGCCCGGACGGTCGGGAAAAGCACCGTCGAGGCATGATAAACAGGCGGGTTGACCACGCCATGATGCTCGGAGCCGGCACGGCCCTTTTCGATCAGGCGGGTGGATTTCTTCATTCTGCTAGAACCGTCGGCCGCCCGTGTCAGGCACACAGAAGCAATAGGCGTGAATCCCATGGGGATCACTCAGCCAGCCGAGGTTCAATCGCGATTGCATGCGCTTCACCCAACCCAGCAAGGGGGCGACATCCACTCCTTTCAACCATGGCCCGGTGGCGCCAAACAACTGCTCGACGATACTCAGGCGCCAGTCGATAGGTGGCTTGATTGTCTCCACCTTGTATTCCCCGCTTTTCAGGCCCGCCAGTTGCGCTGCCGTTTCAATCGCTTTCTGTAAACCGCCAAGTTCGTCGACCAACCCGAGTTTCTGGGCATCAACCCCACTCCAGACACGCCCCTGAGCCAGATTATCGGCTGCCTCAAGACTCATGCCTCGTGAACTGGCAACACGCCGCAGGAACTCCTTGTAATAATTCTCTACCGATGCCTGCATTGCCTTGGCATGGCGCGGCGCCAATGGTCTGTCACCACGATAGACGGCTACCGAATCGGTCGTAGCCACGCCATCCGTATTCACACCCAGCCGGTTAAGCAAACGGTAATACCCGGGCAACAGGCCGAACACGCCAATGGAACCCGTCACAGTCGATGCCTGGGCCAGGATCTTGTCGGCTTCCATGGCAATCCAGTAGCCCCCCGAGGCCGCCACGCTAGACATGGAGACAACCACCGGCTTGCCGCTTGCGCGCATGAGTTCCAGTTCTCGACGAATGGTTTCCGACGCTGTCACGCTACCGCCCGGACTGTCGATGCGCAGCACCAAGCCGGCAATTTCCTTGTTGCGACGCGCCTCATCGACAAGCCAGGCAAATTGATCACCGTTGATATTGCCCGCCCCCATATCCCCATCCACCAGTGGACCCTGGGCCACCAGCACACCGATCTTGTCCTTGGGCGGCCCAGCCTGGCGCCGTTCAGCCTGTCGCATGGCCCAGTAATACTCGCTGCTATCCACCTGGCGGAAGCTGCCATGGTTATCGTCGCGTCCTACGAGCTTGCGTAATTTCTCGCGCATTTGCTCGCGCGTGAGCAGCTCATCCACCATGCCTGCGCTAAGTGCAACCTCGGCTGCATCCCCTCCTTTCTTGACCATACGTTCCGGAAACTCATTTGCATAGGCAACCACATCGGTCGCTTTCAAGCCTCGGCCCGCTGCCACGCCATCGGTGTATACGTCCCACAGGTCTTCCAGCCAGCTTCGATTGGCCGCACGCGCCTCTGGTGACATGTCGTTACGAATGAAGGGTTCAATAGCAGATTTATATTGCCCGGCGCGAAACACGTGGATGTCTATATCCAGTTTTTCAAGTGCATCACGAAAATACTGGGGATAGATGCCAAAGCCTTCTATGAGCACCCCGCCCATAGGATCCAGATACAGGTCATCGGCAAAGGAGGCCAGATAATACTGCTGCTGGGTGTATCCCTTGGCATGGGTGATGATACGTTTGCCACTCTCCTTGAAGCGCTGCAATGCCTGCCCAAGCTCCTGTAGCTGGGCCATGCCTGCATAGTCCATCTCATCCAGCTTGAGGAATAGAACATCGATGCGATCATCTGTTGCCGCGTCCTGTAGTGTCTTGGTCAACTCCCGCATGACTGAATAACGATTCGGCTCACCGAATAGCTGCTCGTTCAAGGCATCGGCGAATTCCAGATCGCGTTGCTCGACCACAACACCATAGGGCGCCCACACAAGGGCAATATGATCATCAATGTGCGGGGTGGGTCGGTAGAACAGGGCCAGCAAAATCATGGCCAGTGTCAGGAGTACGAATACGCTTATGAAAGCGCGCTGAATAAGTACGATCAGGCCCCAGAGTCGGGAAAATATTCCACGGCGGGGTTTGGTGTTTCGACTGGCCATATTAATTCCTGCTACTTGTGACGCCAGGCCGGATTAGCCCGCGCGGGTAGTGATTGACGCTATCGTAAGTGATCCAGCGGCTGCACCCAAACCCGCTTGCCTGACCTGTGCTTTCCCCCATTCCCAATTATTAATAATTACTATCGTCACAATAATAACAATTGGCTTGTCCTATTCAATATCGACGGTAGAATAGCCCCCTCAATTGGTGAACACTTCACCAGTAGAACATCAGGCAAGGCATCGATTCAGTCAGTATTGCAGCGCCTGCAAATGCACGCATTTTCCTTGGAGGAGTTACCACTATGAGCATTCTTGTTGGCCGTCAGGCCCCCGATTTTACCGCTGCCGCCGTGATGGGCGATGGCAGCATCAACGAGAACTTCAAGCTTTCCGATTATAAGGGCCAGTATGTGGTTCTGTTCTTCTACCCGCTGGACTTCACCTTCGTATGCCCATCAGAGATCATTGCACATGATCACCGTGCCGATGCCTTCGCCGAGCGCGGAGTACAACTGGTCGGTGTATCAATCGATTCCCAGTTCACCCATTTTGCATGGCGTAACACCCCGACCAACAACGGTGGTATTGGGCAGGTCAAGTTTCCTCTCGTCGCCGATACCAAGCATGAGATCATCAAGGCCTATGGCATTGATCACCCGGAGGCTGGCGTGGCATTGCGTGCCTCATTCCTGATCGATAAGGACGGCATGGTCCAGCATCAGGTGGTGAACAACCTGCCCCTGGGCCGTGAAGTAGACGAAATGCTGCGACTGGTTGATGCCCTTCAGTTCACCGAAGAGCACGGAGAGGTCTGCCCCGCCGGCTGGCGCAAGGGCGATACCGGTATGAAGCCAACGACCGAAGGTGTGGCTGAATACCTGGCCAGCAACGCAGACAACCTGTAAATCTCAGCTGGATGAACCCAACCCCCGGCCTCTCGCCTGAGAGGCCGGGTACAGCCTACAACGATTGAATGAATGTTATGAGCCAAGTCGAGAACAAGACACAGCATCACCGCCTGATCATTCTGGGCTCCGGTCCGGCAGGCTATACCGCTGCTGTTTATGCCGCACGCGCCAACCTGGACCCGGTCATCATCACCGGCATCGAACAGGGCGGTCAGCTCATGACCACCACCGATGTGGACAACTGGCCAGGCGATGTGGAGGGCCTGCAAGGGCCTGCACTAATGGAGCGCATGCGTGAGCACGCTGAACGCTTCGATACGAAACTGGTGAACGATCACATCAACCGTGTCGATTTCTCTGGCAAGCCCTTAAGACTGTTCGGAGACAATGGCGAATACACCGCTGACGCCCTGATTATTGCCACCGGCGCTTCCGCCATGTACCTGGGGCTGGACTCGGAAGAGGCCTTTAAGGGCAAGGGCGTATCCGCCTGCGCCACCTGCGACGGTTTCTTCTATCGTGGCAAGAAAGTCGCCGTCATAGGCGGCGGCAATACCGCCGTAGAAGAGGCTTTATACCTGGCCAACATCGCTGAACATGTCACGGTTGTACATCGCCGCGATCAGTTCCGCTCCGAAAAAATACTGGCCGACAAGCTCAAGGCGCGTGAAGCTGAAGGCAAGGTCACCATTGAATGGTTTCATGAACTGGAAGAAGTGCTGGGTGACGACATGGGCGTGACCGGCATGCGCATCCGCAATAACCAGTCGGACGAAACCCGGGAACTGGCGTTGGACGGGGTGTTCATTGCGATAGGCCATCGTCCTAACACAGACATTTTTGAGGGCCAGCTGGAAATGCACGGTGGTTACATCAAGGTCAAGAGTGGCTCAGAGGGCGACGCCACTGCCGCTTCAGTGGCGGGCGTTTTTGCCGCCGGTGACGTGATGGACCATATCTACCGTCAGGCCGTGACTTCTGCAGGCACCGGCTGCATGGCCGCCCTGGATGCAGAGCGTTATCTCGACAACCTGGCTTCAGCCAACAGCTAGGACAGTGCCATCATTCAGCCTTGCGCAGGATGCCTGGCTGGATCAATTGCAGTCGCCATAAACCGTTTATGGCGACTGCCCTGCTGGCTGCCACTACCGAGCCACGCCATACTGCATCATGAGTACACCCTGCAGAGAGTGAAGCCATGACAATGCGCGTGCTGACAGCCATAACCGTGGCTTTCATCTTTATTTTCATCTTTGGATGGGTCTGGCATGGCATCCTGCTGGCAGAACACTATGCGGCTTTGCCCGGCGTGTTTCGCCCACAGGGCGAAATGCGTGACTACTTTGCATGGCTGTTTGGTGGACAGTTACTGGTAGCAGTGGCTCTGGTATTGCTGCTCAACCAGCATAATGAGCGCCTTAGCGCGGGGCTCGGACTGCGCTTCGGCCTGCTGATGGGCCTGCTATCGGCCGGTTCACAGATCATCAGCTATAGCAGCCTGAGCCCCGTCAGTATGGAATTACTGGTCTGGTGGGTTACGGGTAGCTTTGTACAAATGCCCATCATGGGCGCACTGCTGGCGGATATACTCAAAGGCGAATAACAGGGATCAATCACATGAACCTGCGCCTGGCCTATACCTTCAGCCTGCTTTGCCTGGCAACTGGCGTTGTACTCAGCATTGCTCATGATCAGTGGGACTGGCTGGCACGCGCAGGCTCTCTGATCGTGGTTGCCGGAATCCTGCTGACCTCGAGCGAGATACTGACCCAGCTACGCGCCCTGAGACACCACCGACGCTACGGAGAGGGCTGGGCACAGCACGACTGGGCCAGCGAGGCCGGGCGTGCCAATCACGAAAACCAGGAGCAGACACACAGCCACGGGTTCTACCTGCTGGTCATCGGCACCCTCATTTGGGGATTCGGCGACCTGGTCGGGCTTTTCTTCTGATGCTTAACCGTCGAATACGAAAAACGGGTGCCGTGGCACCCGTTGATTCGATCGTGAATACGCTGATCGCTGCAGCTACCTGGTAACAGTCACCGAGGCAGTCTTGCGCAACAGACGGCGTACTAGCCGAGTTTTTCCTTGATACGAGCCGACTTGCCAGTGCGTCCACGCAGGTAGTACAGCTTGGCACGACGCACATCACCACGGCGCTTTACGTTGATCTCGGCAACCGTATGGCTATAGGTCTGGAAGACGCGCTCCACACCCTCGCCATGAGAAATCTTGCGCACGGTAAAGGCCGAGTTGAGACCACGATTACGCTTGGCGATCACGACGCCCTCAAAAGCCTGCAGACGCTCACGCTCACCTTCCTTCACGCGGACTTGCACGACGACGGTGTCGCCTGCGCGGAAGTCCGGCACTTCACGTTGCATTTGCTCAGCTTCGAGTTCCTGAATGATGTTATTCATGGTTCCAACCTTCAATGTGTTCCCGCTGAACCCGTTTGTTCGGCGAGATAATTTTCAATCATCTCTTTCAGCAGCGCCTGCGCGTTACTGTCTAAATCCAATCCTTCCAGCAGGTCTGGACGACGTAACCAGGTACGCCCCAGTGCCTGTTGCAGTCGCCAGCGCGCTATCGCCGCGTGGTCTCCGCTGAGCAATACCTCGGGCACCGCCCCCGGCATTGCCTGTTCTGGCCGGGTGTAGTGCGGATGATCCAGAACCCGTAGTCCCTTCTCATCTGCCCCGAACGAATCCTGTTGCGCCGATTCGGCATCACCCAGTACCCCGGGCAATAACCTGGCAACCGCATCCACAACCACCATCGCCGCCAACTCACCACCGCTGAGCACGTAATCACCGATCGACAGTTCGAGGTCTACCTCGGACTCGATCAGGCGCTCGTCCACACCCTCATAGCGACCGCATACCAGCACCAGTGACGGTTCCGCCGCCAGGCGCTCGGCCCAGGCTTGAGTGAGGGTTTCCCCTTGCGGGCTCAGGTAGACAACCTTGGCCCTATCGCCACTCGCGCCGCGTGCCGCAGCAATCGCCGAACGTGTCGGCTCAACCTGCATCACCATGCCGGGCCCGCCCCCGTAGGGTCGGTCATCGACAGTTCGATGCACATCCTGTGCATAATCGCGCGGGTTCCAGCACTGCATCTGCAGCATGCCCCGCTCCACGGCCCGCCCGGTTACCCCGTAGCCAGCCACCTGGCGCGCAAAGTCCGGAAACAGGGTGACAACATGAATATCCATCGTCTTCCCTAGAACTCCGGGTCCCAGTCCACACGGACCAGCCCACGCTCCAAATCCACTTCCTTCACATAGATGTCACGGACGAAGGGAATCAAACGTTCCTGCTCGCCGCGAACAACCAGCACATCATTGGCGCCGGTCTCCATCATCTGGTGTACGACGCCAAGGTCCAGGCCTTCCATCGTCTCCACCCTCAGGCCAATCAGATCAGCCCAGTAAACCTCGTCTTCGGACAGGGCTGGCAACTCCGAACGCCACACGGCGATTTCGGCCTTGCTCCAGGCCGCAGCAGCGTCCCGGTCCGTGATCAGCTCACCTTCAGCATCACGCAACTGTGCCACTATGGCCTTACCCTGAGGTCGAGCCTGCACGACACTCAATTCGTGCCACTCGCCCTTGCGCTTAACCTGCCAGCGCTCGTATTCCAATATCTCGTCGGCTGGATAAGTACTGGAAAATATCCATACCCAACCGCGCAATCCATGCGGAGCGCCGATCTTGCCCAGCGTCACCCGCTTATCCATATCCACTTGCCTGACTCTGCCAAGGCCTGACGGCCTTATGCAGAATGCTAGTCCTTCTTGTCAGCCTCTTCGGCAGTTGTTTCTTCGGCAGCAGGCTCGGCTTCAGCCGGCGCTTCCTCAGCGGCTGGTGAGGCTTCCGCGGCTACCTCTTCCTTCT
>JBFKKS010000109.1:0-8088 GCA_041630955.1 Nevskiales bacterium | reverse complement strand
ATGTTTACGCCATCGCACCGGGCGAGATCGTGCCCGACGACAGCCGCTTTGGGGTGCTGTGGATGAACCGGCGGGCACTGGCCAATGCCTTTGACCTGGACGGGGCCTTTAACGAGGCCGTGGTTCTGACCACCCGCCACGCCAACGAGGCAGCCCTGAAAAAACGGCTGGACACGCTGCTCAAACCCTTTGGCACACCCGGCGCCTACGGGCGGGACCAGCAGATATCCGACCAGTTCCTGGCCAATGAAATCCAGCAGCTCAAGGTCATGGGCCGGCTGCTGCCGCCGATCTTCCTGCTGGTAGCAGCATTCCTGTTGAACGTGGTGGTCACGCGCCTGATCGAGACCGAGCGCGAGCAGATCGGCCTGCTCAAGGCCTTTGGCTACAGCGACGGCTTCGTGGGCCTGCACTACCTGAAGATGGTGGGCGTGATCACCGCGCTGGGCATTGCCATGGGCATCGCGCTGGGCCTGTGGCTGGGCCAGGGGCTGGCCGTCATGTACATGGAGTATTTCAAGTTTCCGTTCCTGATTTTCCGCGCCCCGCCCGATGTGTTCCTGGTGGCGGTGGGCTTCAGCCTGCTGATCGCGGTGCTGGGTACCTTCTCGGCGGTGCTCAAGGTCATGCGCCTGCAACCGGCGGTGGCCATGGTGCCGCCCCCACCGCCGGATTATTCCCGTTCGGCCCACTGGCTGGAGGCCACGGCAGGGTTAATTGATCAGCCCACGCGCATGATCCTGCGCCACATCTACCGCTGGCCCAAACGGGCAGCCCTGACCAGCGTGGGCATTGCCATGTCGATGGGGCTGCTGATCGGTTCCAGCTTTTCGCTGGATGCCATGGATCACATGATCGACGTGAGCTTTAACGTGATCGACCGGCAGGATGTGACTGTCAGCTTTATCGAACCCCGCAACGCCCGCGTCGTGCAGGACGTACTGCATGCGCCCGGGGTGATGAGCGCCGAGCCGTTTCGCGCCATATCGGTGGTGCTGCGCAACGGCCCCCGCAGCCGCCGCGAGGCCGTGATCGGACTGACACCCGGCGCAGACCTGAGCCGGGTGGTGGATACGCAGTACCAGCCCGTGACCATTCCCGGCGAGGGACTGGTGCTGTCTGACAAGCTGGCCGAACTGCTGGATGTGCGGGTTGGCGAGTTGCTGCGCATGGAGGTCACCGAGGGCCGCCGCCCGGAACTGGATGTGCCGGTGGCCGCGATTGTGAAAACCTATATGGGCACCTCGGCCTACATGGAGCTGGGCAGCCTGAACCGGCTATTGAAAGAAGACATCGCGATTTCCGGTGCCTACCTGCTGGTGGATGATGCGCAGACACCGGCCCTGTACCGCAGCCTGAAAAACACCCCGGCCGTGGCGGGTGTGGGCCTGCAGGAAAAGGCCCAGCAGGCCTTTTACGATCTGCTGCAGGAAAGCCTGGGCACCTTCGTGTTTTTCAACACCCTGTTTGCCGGCCTGATCGCGGTGGGCGTGGTGTACAACAGCGCCCGCATATCGCTATCGGAACGTGGCCGCGAACTGGCCAGCCTGCGGGTGCTGGGCCTGACGCGTGGCGAGGTGTCATACATCCTGCTCGGTGAACTGGCGCTGCTCACGCTGCTGGCCCTGCCGCTGGGCGCCCTGCTCGGCTGGCTGCTGGCCTGGTCACTGGTGGCGTCGTTTGATACCGAACTGTTTCGCATTCCGCTGATTATCGATACCTCGACCTACGGCTATGCCGCACTGGTGGTGGTACTGGCCGCGGTGGGCTCGGGGCTGCTGGTACGGCGCCGCATCGACCGGCTGGACCTGGTAGCAGTACTCAAGACAAGGGAATAAGGTTAAGGAACGACCATGAACAAGAACACGCAGGGAAAACCCATTCGCAGGCTCGTCGGCATCGGGCTGCTGGCCGCTTTGCTGCTGTTCTTTGTGTATGCCTTTATGCCCAAGCCGGTGCCGGTGGATATGGCCACGGTAAGCCGCGGGGCGATGCAGGTTGAGGTTCGTGATGAAGGCTATACCCGCGTACACGATGTGTACGTGGTGTCGGCCCCGGTCACCGCTCACCTGCTGCGCATCGAACCGCATGTGGGCGATGCCGTGGAAGCCGGCAAGACCCTGCTGGCACGACTGCTGCCCACTGATCCCGGCTTTCTGGATGCCCGCAGTCGCAGCCAGGCCGAGGCTGCCGTGCGCACCGCCCAAGCCGCGCTGACACTGGCCCGCGCCGAACGCCGCAAGGCCGCCGCGCAGGTAGAGTTTGCCCAATCGGATGCCAGGCGTGCCCGCCAGATGGCCGAGCAGGACAGCATTTCCCGCGCCGATCTGGACCGTGCCGAACTGGCCCTGAAAACGGCCCATGCCGCGCTGGACACGGCGCGTGCGAGCGAGCAGATGCGTGCGGCAGAACTGGAGAACGCCAGGGCGGTACTGACCCCGCCCGGCAAGGGCGGCACCAGCAGCGAGGAAGGCGTGGTGCGGCTGATCGCGCCCATCACGGGCCGCATCCTGCGACGCCTGCAGGAAAGTGAAACCGTGGTCGCCGCCGGTACCCCGCTGATCGAGCTGGGCGACCCGGCGGACCTGGAGATCGTGGTTGATCTGCTGTCACGCGATGCCGTCAAGGTGAAGGAAAATGCTGCCGTGGCCATTACCGGCTGGGGCGGCGCGAACGCCCTCCAGGGCCGCGTTCGTCGCGTGGAACCCTACGGCTTTACCAAGGTGTCGGCGCTGGGTATTGAGGAGCAACGCGTGAATGTCATCATCGATATCACCAGCGAGCGCACCGACTGGCAGGGCCTGGGACATGGCTACCGCGTGGATGCCGCCATCCGCATCTGGCAGGCCGATGATGTGTTGCAGGTGCCCACCGGCGCGCTGTTTCGCCAGGCCGGTGACTGGGCGGTGTTTCGGGTGATCAATGACGAGGCCGTTCTGACGCCGGTGACGCTGGGGCAGAATAACGGCCAGGTGGCCGAGGTACTGGACGGCCTGTCGAAGGATGATACGGTGGTGCTGCATCCCAGCGAACGCATTGAGGATGGCATTGCCGTTGAACCGCGGAGTATCTAGATGACCCCGGATTTTCTTGGAGCAGTTGGCTCGCTTTCCCACTGGGCGGCGGTTGGGATTACCTGCGTGGCCACCGGGCTGACAATTGGCCTGCATTTCGAAGTACTGGAGCGCCTGAATTACCGGCTGCCACAGTGGAAAGCCATTCCCTCACGCCTGCGCATTCTGGCCTTGATGCTGTGCCTGATGGTTCTGCACATCGTCGAGATCTGGATTTACGGTTTCGGCATTCACCTGGCCATCCACTACCCCGACCTAGGTTATGTGAGCGGCATGGAAACCGTGCGCCTGCTGGATGCGGTGTACCTGTCGGCCACCACCTATACCACGCTGGGTTATGGCGACCTCATACCGCATGGCCCGATCCGCTTCCTGCTGGGTGTGGAAGGCCTGGTGGGGCTGATGATGATTACCTGGTCGGCCTCGTTTACCTACCTGGAGATGCAGCGCTACTGGAAAACCCGCTGAGGCTCAGTCCAGTGCCTCCAGCATGTCGGCAATATCCGGCAGCTCGTGGGCAACGCCCTTGTGGCAGTCGATGCAGGTTTTACCGTTGGTCATCTCTGCAGGGTCGTGCTTTCTCTGCGCCCGTTTGGACTGCTTGCTTAAATCCATGAAGGCATAGTTGTGGCAATTACGGCATTCGCGAGAATCCGTTTTCTTCATGTCATCCCACACATGCTGGGCCATCTCGGCCCGCTTGGCCTCGAATTTCTCACGCGTGCTGATGGTGCCCAGCACCTTGTGATACAGCTCGTTGGTGGCCCTGATCTTGCGCACCACCTTGTAAGGCCAGGGTTTGGGCACATGGCAGTCCGGGCAGGTGGCACGGACACCGGTCGGGTTGATGTAATGACTGGTCTGCTTGTATTCCTCGAACACGTAATCACGCATTTCGTGACAGGAAATACAGAAGCCCTCGGTATTGGTGACATCCATGGCGGTATTGAAGCCGCCCCAGAAGATAATGCCCATTAGAAACATGACGAAGCCACCGGCCGGGATACCGAACAGCCACCAGTAACGCGGCTGCTTCCAGAAGCGCGCCCGCCGCGCGGCTATCTTGTCTTCGGCACGACGGCCACCGACATCCATGGCTTACTGCTGGCTCGCGTAGAAATGAATCAGGTCCTGCACGTCTTCATCGTCCAGCTTTTCGAATTTCTTCGCCATGTTGTCAACCATCTTGCGGGCACCGCTTCGATAATCGGCAAAGCTGTCCTGCAGGTAGGGCATCCATTGCCCAGCGAGCACGCCGGCATCGTCGTCCGGGTCCAGACCACCATCGGCGTGGCACTTCTCACACAGGAGATCGTGCACCTTGCCACCCCTGTCTGCCAGCCTGGGGTCAAAGGCCTGCTTGGCAGGAACGTGCTGCTGCTTGGCGTAATACGCGGCCAGTCCTTCGATTTGTGACTCACTCAGGGCCATCGAAATCTTGCACATATCGGTGGCTGCCTTGTTTGAACCTTCCGGGTAGGTCGCTTTCGGGCAAGGCCGCACGGCATCCTGGTAGGCGATCATTGATTCACTCAGGTACAGGGCCGACATGCCCGCGATATTGGGCACTTCCGGGTTGCTGCTTACTCCTGCGGGCCCATGGCAGGCATCGCAATCCCGAATCTGCTCCGTGAGGCCGCCAGCCTGGGCAGCACCACTGATCAGCGAGGCCAAGATCAGCCATAACCAGCAAATTCTATCCATTGGCCCTTCCTTAATTAACGGTTCCGAAATTGAATTTATCGGGTTCGTGGTAACCGGGCCTTGATCTGGGTCAATGCCACTCGCAGTCATATCGGGATTAATAGTCCATGAGAAAAGCCGGAGAGCTGTGGTGAAATTACATTGCGAGAAAGCGGCAACCAGCCTTGCATTGGCCGTACTGTGTGCGGCGCTGTTGAGCGCCTGCGGCGGCGGTGGCAGCGATGACGACGACACAAAAGGCGGCGGCAATGGCAAGACCATCCCCGTTACCAGCACCGCCAAGAGCCCGGTCGTCGCGATCCAGCAAGTCACGATCAATAGCCCACCCGTCGTGGAGTTTTTTGTTACCGACGAAAACGGCACGGCCTTTATCGGCGTGGATAACCCCCGCTTCACCCTGGCCAAGCTGATCCCGGGTGCCAACGGCGATACCAGCCGCTGGCAAAGTTACGTGAATCGACTTGAGACGGCGGGCAACGTCGGCCCCGGCACCGAGAACAAGGTGCAGGCGACCGAGGACAGCGCCAATACCGGCGGCGTGCTGGAAAACCACGGCGATGGCAGCTACACCTATACCTTCGGCACCAATGTCACCCAGGTGATCGAACCCCTGGCCGTGTCCTACCAACCCGAGTTGACCCACCGGCTTGGCATGCGCTTTGGCGGCTCGGAAACCGTACCCGTGACCAATGCCACCTATACCTGGCGACCTGCCGATGGTGCTACGCAAGGCATAGCGCTACACGATATTGTCGAGACCCAGAGTTGCAATGGCTGCCATAACGACCTGGCGGAGCATGGCGGCAACCGCAAGGAAGTGAAATTCTGCGTGACCTGTCACAACCCGGGCACCGCCGACGCCAACAGCGGCAACACGGTGGATTTCAAGGTCATGATCCACAAGATTCACCGCGGTGCCGGCTTGCCCAGCGTGCAGGCCGGGGGCAAGTATTCAATCTACGGCTTCCGTGACCGGGAGCATGATTTTTCCCATGTGAAGTTCCCGCAGGACATTCGCAACTGCACCGTGTGCCACGATGCGGCCAACCCCAATACGCCCCAGGGCGGCCTTTGGAACAGCAAACCAACCATGGAGGCCTGCGGCTCATGCCATGACAATGTGAATTTCGCACTGGGCAAGGACGGTGGCCATGAAGGCGGTGTACAGACCAGCAACAGTGATTGCACGGTGTGCCATGCACCGGGCAAGTTTGTTGGCAGCATTGCTGAATCTCACCAGATACCGGCCCAGCTGGCAGCCCAGAAGTTTCGCTTTAACCTGCTGTCGGTCGAAAACACTGGCCCCGGTGACAATCCGGTCATTCGCTTCTCGGTGACGGACCCGACCAACGGCAACACGGCCTACAACCTGCAGACCCACCCGGCCTTCACCAACCTGGCCAACCGTGCCAGCCGCCTGTTTGTCGATATTGCCTGGGATACGCGCGACTACCACAACACCGACAGCGGGCACCCACCGGCCGAGCCCATCTCGCTGAGTGCCCTGCAGTTTGACCCGACCAAACCCAGCCCGGTGCTGGCCAATGGTGATGGCAGCTATACGCTGACCTCTTCCGAGGTCGTACCCGTGTCGGCCAGCGGTTCCGGGGTGGTGGCCCTGGAGGGCCATCCGGCAGGCGATTTCGATGGCGATGGCACCTACTCTGACCGCGTGCCGGTCAAGAACGTGATCAAGTTCTTTGCGATTACCGATGCAGTGCCAGTGGCACGTCGCGAGGTGGTCGATATCGCCAAGTGCAACGCCTGTCATGGCAGCCTGTCGTTACACGGCAATAACCGCACCGACGAGCCGCAGGTCTGCGTGGCCTGCCACAACCCGAACATGACGGATATTCATGTGCGACCAACCGATGCGAGTGGCAACCATGTGCCCGGCGTGGACGGCAAGATCGAGCAGGCAGTGGATTTCAAGACCATGATTCACAGCATCCACGCGGCCGGCTTCCGTGAGAACAGCTTCGTGGTGTATGGCTTCCGCGGCAGCGTGAATGACTTCAGTGACATCGGCTTTCCCGGTGAGATCGGTAACTGCGAGTCCTGTCACCTGCCCGGCACCTATGCGTTGCCGCTGGCCAGCGGCGTACTGGGCACCACGATTGATACCGCCGATGAAACCACGCCGGATGATGACGGCAATATCACGCCAACAGCAGCGGTCTGTTCGTCTTGCCACGACAGCACGCTGATCAAGGCACACATGCAACAAAACGGAGCCAGTTTTAATACAACCCAGGAAAACATCGATAACGGTACAACCGTGGAAACCTGTGCGGTATGCCACGGGCCGGGTAAGATTCAGGATGTGACGGCAGTTCACCCAATTCGGTGATCGGCCCTCACACAGACGGGACTAGGGGATGGCATGCGTGAAGCATACAGGCGGGCCTTAAAAACAGCAGTCTTGCTGCTGGGCTTTGGCCTTGCATCACCCGCATTGCCAGAAAATATAACCGCTGAGAATACGGCGGCCGTCAAGGAATCGGAACATCACGCCTTCTCCAAGAAAGGCGCCGATTCCTGCCTGAAATGCCATGACGAAGATTCAGTTTATCCGGTACTGGATATCTTCAAGACAGCCCACGCCCGCAAGGGCGATCCACGCACCCCTTTTGCCAACCAGCAGTGTGAAAGCTGCCACGGCCCCAGCGGCGAGCATGCCGGCCGTGTTCGGCCTGGCGAGGAACGCCCACCGCCGCCGGCCTTCGGCCCGCATTCTTCCGCCTCGGCCAGTGAGCAGAACGCCAACTGCCTGAGCTGCCACCAGGATCATGGACGTATGGGCTGGACCAACAGCGCCCATGAAAGCGCCGATCAACTGTGCAGCAGTTGTCACGTGGTTCACCGTGCCCATGACCCGGTACTGGATACCGCTACCCAGGCCGAGCAGTGCTATGACTGCCACGAACAGGTACGCCACCAGGCGATGCAGCTCTCGGCACACCCGATTCGGCAGGCCCAGATGACCTGCAGTGATTGCCACGATGTCCACGGCGGCATGGCGGCAGATGCCCTGCTCAAGCGCGCGACCCTGAATGAAACCTGCTATGGCTGTCACGCCGAAAAACGCGGGCCGTTTTTATGGGAGCATGCGCCAGCCAGTGAGGATTGCAGCAGTTGTCACCAGCCGCATGGCTCAATGCACCCGGCCCTGCTGACACGCAGCAAACCACTGCTTTGCCAGAGCTGTCACTCGCAGGCTGATCATCCGAGTATTGCCTATACCCCGGATGGCCTGCCCAGCGGCACGCCGAATGCCTTCCTGCTGATGAACAGTTGCAGTAACTGCCAT
>JBFKKS010000108.1:0-8099 GCA_041630955.1 Nevskiales bacterium | reverse complement strand
TGGTAAGACTCAAACTTCTCCCAGCCACGAATATAGGCATTCGGCGCAATTTCCTCATGCTGCAGTCCGCGATAAGACAGAACGTAGCTTGGGAATGAGCGCGCTGCGCCGGTGTAGTCACCACCAATCGGCGCTGCCAGGGTATGGGTGCCTGTACCACTCGTGGTGGTGCCCACCCCGGGGATATCTTCGCAGAAGCCACCGCCGTCCTTGTTATGACAGCGCCCCAACACCGGCTGGAAGGCAGCAAAAATCAAATCCTCAGGATCGACCTGAATGGGCAGATCGGGTCGATAGGCCAGTTCGCCCTGCAGGGCCAAGTCACCAAACGCGGTATTGAAACTCACCCCGTAAAGCTGGATATCCTCCGGATACTCCAGCTGAATCCGTACCGTATCGAACGGAATCGCATCATCCGTTGCGTTCGTCGTCGGCTGACCACTCAGCTGATACTGCAGAGGCAAATCCGGGCAGGCGACGCTCCCGAACTCGACCACGTTTTTCGAATCAATACCGGCATCATTGCCTTCACGACGCGAGCAGCTGGCATCCGTTGCATAGAAGCTCGCGTAGGGCAGGCGGCTGTGATAATTCATGGCATAAAACGCCAGTTCCGTACCATCATTCAGCCACTCTGCGTAATACCTCACGGCAAAACCATACTGACCACCATCTTCCGGCTCATTGTCTTTCTTGCGGAAGAGGTGTCCCGTGGTGTTGGTCACTGTTGTCAGGACGTTGTCACCGGGGTGACCCCGCTCTGTACGCGCATCTTCAAACGGGCCACCAAAGCCGAGCGTCAACACACCCTCGGCGTTATTGGTGCCTGCGTCGATAAACGACAGGAATGACCCCGGGGCCGGAATTTCCACTGGGGCCCATTCGTATTGATAAAAGGCCTCAAGGTTGACGCTATCGGTCAGGTTGATAGTGCCGAATACCAATCCCACGGGCATGAACACCTCGGACAAGTCCGCACCGGTGCGGAAGAGGTTGTTCACATTCGGCGGATTGACCTGGTTAAGGGAGTTGATCACCAGGACCGTGCTTTCACCCCAGTTGACCGTCTGGCGACCTACCTTCAGCTGCAGTTCACGATCCTCCCCGACGGGGAAAAAACCATAAACATAGGCATCAAGAAGATCGATATCAGCGCCGATCTGGCGCAGGGTTTCCTTGTCCTTACGCTTGTTGCCAATCACTTCACCCCGATTGATCGTCGGCGTACCAGCCACTCCGGGCCCTGGCAAACTGATGGGGATGCCGAGCACGTCTTCGATGCCATCACGGAAACCCGTGTCATAAATGGTGGGCCCGTTCGCGGGCGTGCTGTTGCGCACCCGGTTTGGGTGATACTCGCGAAAATCCTTGTTCGTAAAATCGTAGAAAGCGGTGTAGCGCGCAAAGAATCCATAATCCTGGTAGGTCAGGTTCAAGTCCTGCAGGATCTTAAGCGGACTCTGCGTCATGTCGTATTTGTCGTAGTTCAGGTTGCCATCATCCCCGTTGGCGCTGAAGGCCCCCGGCACATTCAGGCGTTGGCTATTTGGCTGCGTATCGCCCTGCCACACGCCCTGACAGGAGCGCACCACACAGACCGTTGGATCCAGGTTGCCGAAACCGATCAGGTTTTCGTCCCGTTCTTCCATACGCCAGGCAGCACCAAAGGTAATCGCAGTGTTCAAAGAACCGGAGATTCCCTCGCCAATATCCCAATCGAAAACAATTGCCTGGGCAGGCCCGGCAACCATGCCCGCTACCGTCAGAGCCATGATAGAAGCGCCGCGACGCAAACCAGCAGCGCTTTTCACACGCAGATTACCTGTAGCCATTTGTCCTCCCGCACAGAAAACTACTATTGTTGCCATTCATTCATGGCCGTCCGTCCTGGCTGCCCTGATGAATGATCGGTTAGTTGCCCCATTATTCATATCTGGACGAGAAAAACCAGTAGTAATGCGGCGTTACCGTATAAATTGACCCTGAGACAACCAAGGCCCCACATGCACGACAGCCTGCGATACCTGCAAAATTTCATTAATAGCAATATCCCCATGGCCAGAAACATGGATATCCAAGCACTGGCGTACAGTGGAGACGCTATACGGCTATCGGCGCCATTGGTGGGTAACACCAACCACCATGCCACCGCCTTTGGCGGCAGCATCGCAACATTAGGAATCGTTGCGGGATGGTCTTTAATCCACTTGCGCATGCTGGAGGAGAAGATCAGCGCCGACCTGGTGGTCAATAAGACCGAATGCAGTTTCCTCAAGCCTGTCAGGGCCGACTTTGAGGCTCATTGCAGCTTCCACCACACCTGGCAGCCATTCAAACAGGAACTCATGGAGCAAGGCAGAGCCCGCCTGGTGCTATCCAGCCAGATTATTTGCCAGCAACAAACTGTCGCTGAATTATCCAGTAGTTACGCCGCGCGGCTGGACAGGCCATCCGAATGAACAGGTAGCGGTATGCAAGGAAAATAGCCGCGCATGAAAAAGGCCGGCATAAACCGGCCTTTCAGGACACTGCGTGTGAGCCGTTAAGCCTCAGGCGCAGTATCTTCCACGGCTTCGATGTCGACTTGTGGACGATCCACCAGTTCGACATAGGCCATTGGTGCATTGTCGCCTGGACGATTGCCACATTTGAGGATACGCAGATACCCTCCGGGACGCTCGTTGTAGCGTGGACCCAGTTCATTAAACAGCTTACCTACGGCCTGTTTATTCCGTAAGCGCGCGAATGCCAGTCGGCGATTGGCGACACTGTCTTCCTTGGCCAGCGTAATCAGCGGTTCCGCCAGTCGACGCAGTTCCTTGGCCTTGGGCACAGTGGTACGAATCAACTCATGCTCGAAGAGTGAGATGGACATATTGCGCAGCATGGCCTGGCGGTGCGCGCTGTCGCGACCCAGGTTGGTGCCAATCTTGCGGTGACGCATGGTTCTATTCCAGTCGTAATTATTAAGTCAGGGCCCGAATGCCTTAGCCAGCCTTCTGCAGGCTGGCGGGCGGCCAGTTGTCCAGGCTCATACCGAGGCGCAGTTCATGCTCTGCGAGCACTTCCTGAATTTCGGTGAGCGACTTCTTGCCCAGATTCGGGGTCTTCATAAGTTCGTTTTCAGTACGCTGCACCAGATCACCTACAAAGTAGATGTTCTCGGCCTTCAGGCAGTTAGTCGAGCGAACCGTCAGTTCCAGATCATCGATCGGTTTGATCAGCAATGGGTTGACTTCGGTGGCAGCAGCAGCCGTTTCCTTGGCAGGAACCGTCTCCAACTGCACGAACACACTTAGCTGGTCCAGCAAGGTCCGTGCGGCTTCGCGCACTGCATCTGCCGGATCGATGCCGCCATTCGTTTCAACGTCAAGGATCAGCTTGTCCATATCGGTGCGCTGTTCCACACGTGCACTCTCAACCTGAATGCTCACCCGGCGCACGGGACTGAATGAAGCATCCAGCCGCAGCCGGCCTATGATGCTGTCGCTACCCGCGTCCTCACCTGGCTTGTGAACCAGGGCAGGCACATATCCACGACCGCGAGATACCTTGATCGTCATCGTCAGCTCGCCACTGGTCAGGTTTGCAATGACGTAATCGGGGTTTACGACTTCAACGTCATGATCAACCACGATATCGCCTGCCGTGACCGGACCAGCGCCGGATTTGCTCAGGCGCAGTTCCACTTCGTCCTTGCCGTGCATCCGGAATGCGACATTCTTCAGGTTCAGCAGGACGTCGACGACGTCCTCCTGCATACCCTCAACTGTCGTGTATTCATGTAACACGCCGTCAATGGCCACTTCCGTAATGGCTGCGCCGGGAATGGACGACAGCAGGATGCGGCGCAATGCGTTACCGAGCGTGTGACCAAAGCCACGTTCCAGCGGCTCCATCACCACCTTGGCGCGATTGGGTGCAATCTGATCCACGTCAATCAGACGCGGTTTGAGTAATTCAGTTACAGAACCCTGCATGTAGAAATCCTCTGTACAATTCGTCGAACGGCAAGGCCAGTCCGGCCTCAACGTTAATTACTTGGAATACAACTCGACAACGAGATTTTCGTTGATATCGGGCAATATCTGGTCGCGATCGGGCACCATTTTAAAGACGCCTTCCAGCTGCTTTTCGTTCACATCCACCCACTCAGGAAGACCCAATTGCGTCGCAATCTCCATGGCCTCCTGTACACGTGACTGCTTGCGTGCTTTCTCACGCACTGTGACTACATCGCCCGCCTGCACCTGATAGGACGGTATGTTCACGGTGACGCCATTCACAGCAATTGACTTATGACTGACCAATTGACGGGATTCAGCACGCGTGGCGCCAAAACCCATCCGGTAGACCACATTGTCAAGGCGGGATTCCAGCATCTGCAGCAGCAAGGTACCCGTCGCGCCCTTCTTCTGTGACGCAGCGTGGTAATAGTTACGGAACTGACGTTCCAGCACACCATACATCTGGCGTAACTTCTGCTTTTCACGCAGCTGCAAGGCATAGTCGGACATACGCGGCCGGCGCGATGAATGACCACCCGGTGGAGTGTCCAGCTTGCACTTGCTTTCCAGCGAGCGTCCACGCCCCTTCAGGAAAAGGTCGGTACCCGCACGTCGTGCTTGTTTACATTTTGGGCCAGTATATTTCGCCATTGATCTATCCCGTTTCCTGCGCGCTTAAACGCGGCGCTTCTTGGGCGGACGACATCCGTTATGCGGAATCGGCGTCACGTCGGTGATGTTGGTAATACGGAAACCGTTGGCATTCAGAGAACGCACGGCAGCCTCGCGACCCGGGCCGGGGCCCTTTACGCGTACTTCCAGATTCTTAACGCCGTGCTCGGCCGCATTAACGCCCGCCTTCTCTGCCGCCACCTGGGCAGCGAAAGGCGTGCTCTTGCGTGAGCCCTTGAAACCACAGCCGCCGGCTGTGGCCCAAGCCAGGGCATTGCCCTGACGATCGGTAATCATAATGATGGTGTTGTTGAACGTTGCGTGAATATGGGCAATCCCATCAGCAATATTCTTTTTAACGCGTTTGCGACGTGCGGCTTCAGCCATGATCGAATACCTGGTCTATTACTTACGAATCGGACGACGCGGACCCTTACGGGTACGTGCATTGGTACGCGTACGCTGACCGCGCACGGGCAGGCCGCGACGATGGCGAATACCGCGATAACAGCCCAGGTCCATCAACCTCTTAATGTTGATAGAGACCTCGCGGCGCAGATCACCTTCTACGGTGAACTGGGCTACGGCGTTACGTAGAGCCTCGACTTCCTGCTCAGTGAGATTCTTCACTGGCACGTCGGGCTGCACGCTGGCTGCCTCACAAATGGCCTTAGCACGGGTGGGACCCACACCGTATAAGGACCGCAGCGCAACAATTGTATGTTTGTTCGCTGGAATGTTGACACCTGCAATACGTGCCATTTAATTACCTCAATGCCTCGTCACTAACCAAAAGGCTCTGCGGCGACGCACAAAAGTGCGGCATTTTGCCTACATTGCCCATTGAATTCAAGTTTGCCGGACCTTAGCCCTGGCGCTGTTTGTGTCTTGGGTCACTACAAATCACCCGCACCACACCGTGGCGACGAATAACCTTGCAGTTGCGACACATCTTTTTTACGGATGCACGAACTTTCATCGTTCAACTCCTAAAATAAAATCTTGTGGCTAGTCCTGGAAACCCGGAACTAGCGCACTACCCCAGCGCGGCCGTGACCACGCAGATTGGCTTTTTGCATCAGGCCTTCGTACTGGTGCGACATCAGATGCGCCTGTACCTGGGCCATGAAGTCCATCACCACTACAACAATAATCAGCAAGGAGGTGCCTCCGAAATAGAACGGCACACTCCAGTAAACAATCAACAGTTCCGGCAACAGGCACACTGCCGTGATATAGGCAGCACCAGCCACTGTGAGGCGGGTCAGCACGTTATCGATATAACTTGCTGTCTGCATACCTGGACGTACACCCGGAATAAAGGCACCGGAACGCTTCAGGTTATCGGCCGTCTCCTTCGAATCAAACACCAGCGCGGTGTAGAAGAAGCAGAAGAACACGATCATCAGGGTATAGAGCAAAACGTAGATAGGCTGGCCCGGTGACAGTGCGGTCGCAACCCAAGTGCTGACTGCACCATCCCCCATGAAACGCACCATGGTGGCCGGAAACAGGATGATCGACGAGGCAAAGATCGGTGGGATCACGCCTGACATATTCAGTTTGAGCGGCAGATGCTGGGTCTGTGCAGCGTACATGTTGCGGCCTTGCTGGCGACGAGCATGGTGGATCGGGATACGCCGCTGCGCACGTTCCATGAATACCACGGCAGCCGTCACGCCCAGCGCGAGTACAAACAGCGCCACTACGCCGAGCGGGTTCATCTCACCTGAGCGCACCAACTCCAGCGTACCGCCGACGGCCGAGGGCAGACCCGCAACAATACTTGCGAAAATGATCATCGAGATGCCGTTACCAATACCGCGTTCAGTAACCTGCTCGCCCAGCCACATCAGAAACATGGTGCCGGTGACCAGCGAGACGGCGGCAGTAAACACAAAGCCGAAGCCTGGTGAAATCGCAACTCCCTGATTCTGAAGCGCAATAGCAGCACCCGTGGCCTGGAATGAAGCCAGTGCCAATGTCCCATAGCGGGTGTACTGGGTGATCTTGCGACGCCCGGCTTCACCCTCTTTCTTCAATTCCTTGAGCGACTGCACGGTTGCAGTGAGCAGCTGCATGATAATGGAGGCCGAGATATAGGGCATGATGCCCAGTGCAAACAGACTCAGGCGTTCCAGCGCACCACCGGAAAACATGTTGAACATGTCCAGGATCGTGCCACTCTGGGCCTCAAATAACTGAGCCAACGCATTGGGGTCGATTCCCGGTACGGGTATAAACGAACCCACACGGTAAACAACCAACGCGCCCAGCAAAAACCACAGGCGTGACTTGAGGTCACCCAGTTTGGACATATCGGGCATCATGCCCTGCTTGGCTGCTGCGGGTTGTTTTGCCATAGTCGGCTAGGCCTCCAGGACCTTGCCACCAGCAGCTTCAATCGCTGCGCGGGCACCCTTGGTTACGGCAATATCGGCCGCAATGGTCACGGCCTTGCCGAGTTCGCCAGAAGCGATAATCTTCGCACGATGCACACGATGTGGTGCCAATCCGGCCGCCTGCAGGGCAGCCAGATCAATCGTCTCTGCTTCCAGGCGTGCGATCGAATCCAGACGGACTTCTACGTTAAACGCGTTGGTACGCGAGTTAAAGCCAACCTTAGGCACGCGGCGCTGCAAAGGCATCTGACCGCCTTCGAAACCAGTCTTGTTGAAGCCGCCTGAACGGGACTTCTGACCTTTAACACCACGACCGGCGGTTTTACCAAGACCAGAGCCCTGTCCTCGCCCTACACGCTTGGGCGCCTTCTTGCTGCCCGGCGCTGGCTTGAGAGTATTCAAACGCATGTCTAGATTTCCTCAACCTTGAGCATGTAACTGATCTTATTCACCATGCCCAGATTTTCAGGCGTGGCTGCCACTTCTACCGTATGACGGATGCGGCGCAGCCCGAGACCGCGCAGGCAGTCCTGGTGACGCTTGAGTCGCCCGTGGCGGCTCTTTAGCTGCGTGATTCGCAGTGTTGCTGGTTTATTCGCCATCGTTATTTCCGTTGTTCGTTTCCGCTATGCCTGATTAGCTCAGGATCTGTTCCACTGTCAGACCACGCTTGGCAGCGATCGAGTCAGGGTCATGCATCTCGTTGAGAGCGTTGACCGTGGCCTTGACCACATTGACAGGGTTACGTGAACCGTAAATCTTGGCCAGAACGTTATGCACACCCGCCACTTCAAACACCGCACGCATAGCACCACCGGCAATGACGCCGGTACCTTCTGAGGCCGGACGCATGAAGACACGCGTCGCGCCGTGCGTACCGATGGTCTTATGCTGGATAGTGCCGTCGGTTAGTGCAACGCTGATCATGTTCTTGCGAGCCTTGTCCATCGCCTTGGCAATCGCCAGCGGGACTTCCTTGGCCTTGCCATAACCAAAGCCGACGCGACCTTCACCATCA
>JBFKKS010000107.1:0-8155 GCA_041630955.1 Nevskiales bacterium | reverse complement strand
TGTACGTACCCTGGTTGAAGATATAGCAGAGAAGTTGGGCACGGTTGCCCATGTGATTGCCTTAAGGCGTACTGCGGTAGGGCCATTCAAGGCCGAAGCCATGGTAGATCTGCCTCGGCTTGAGGCGCTGGCTGAATCGGCACCCGAGACGCTGGATGATCTGCTGTTGCCAATGTCGAGTGCACTGGGCCATTGGGCAGAAGTGCAACTGGACCCCGACAGTAGTTATTACCTCCAGCGTGGCCAGGCGGTACAGGTTTCGGGTGCGCCAACCGAGGGCATGGTACGTATTTATGACCATGCCAGGCAGTTTCTGGGTGTTGGAGAGATACAGGATGATGGTCTCGTAGCACCGCGTCGTTTGATGAAAGATTAGGCCCATATTTAGCAATATCGGGCATTTAGCAGCGATTGTCCTTGTGACTGGGCCATCGCACAGGTAAAATACCGCGCTTGCCAGAAGGGCGGATCAGCATTTTCAGGAGTTCTACATGTCGTTAGGTACCGAACAAAAGGGCGAGGTTATCGCCAAATTCGGTCGCGGTGAAGCCGATACCGGTTCACCGGAAGTGCAAGTTGCACTACTTTCAGAGCGTATTAAACAGCTCACCGATCATTTCGCCGTGAATAAAGGCGATCACCACTCACGTCGTGGCCTGTTGCAGATGGTTAACCGCCGTCGCAAACTGCTCGACTATCTAAAGCGTCGCGATCTGGGGCGTTATCAGAGTCTCATCAAGGAATTAGGCCTGCGTCGCTAACTGACAACCAGTTAGCTGGCGTCCAGCCACTATTCCAAAATAGACGTCTCATTTAAGGAACCGCGTGTGACCCCCTTACAACCGACCTGTAGCAAGACATTTCAATACGGTAATCAAACCGTCACCATCGAGACCGGGGAAGTAGCCCGCCAGGCATCAGCCTCTGTGATGGTTACGGTCGACGGTACTGTGATCATGGTTAATGCCACCGGCCGCCGTCAGGCGCGTCCGGATGCTGATTTTTTCCCTTTGACGGTTAACTACCAGGAGCGCACCTATGCAGGTGGTCGTATTCCGGGTGGTTTTTTCAAGCGAGAGGGTCGTCCTAGTGAGCGTGAAACCCTCACGTCGCGTCTGATAGATCGTCCGATCCGCCCGTTATTCCCCAAGGGTTTTAATAACGAAGTTCAGATCGTGGCAACGGTCATGTCTATCAATGCCGATGTGGATTCAGACATCCCGGCAATGATTGGTGCATCTGCAGCCCTGGCACTGTCAGGCATGCCCTTTGCCGGCCCTATTGGCGGCGCTCGAGTGGGATACAAGAATGGCGAATACCTGCTTAACCCGCTGGTATCCGAGCAGGCTGATTCCGAGCTGAACCTGGTCGTGGCCGGTACGGCAGATGCTGTTCTGATGGTTGAATCAGAAGCCAAGCAGCTGTCTGAAGAAGTCATGCTGGGTGCTGTGTTGTTCGGTCATGAGCAGCAACAGGTCGTAATCAACGCGATTAACGAAATGGTTGCTGAAGTAGGCAGCGAGCGATGGGAGTGGGAAGCCCCGGCTCCCAACGTCGCTCTGGAAGAGGCCGTAGCTAATGCCGTACAGGCAGACATCACAGCTGCATACCAGATTGCCGAAAAGCAGGCACGTCAGGATCGTATGAACGAAATTCGCGAAGCAGCCGTTTCGCAGTTGGTTTCAGAAGCCGAAGACAGCCCTGGCGCTGCAGACGTGCAGGCAGTGGTCGGTAAGCTCGAAAAGAGCACCGTTCGTGAGCGGATTCTGGCCGGTGAGCCACGTATAGACGGACGTGACACACGTACTGTGCGCCCGCTCTCTATCAAGGTAGGAGTGTTGCCACGCACGCATGGTTCAGCCCTGTTTACTCGAGGTGAAACGCAGGCGCTGGTCGTGTCCACCCTGGGTACGGGCCGCGATGCGCAGATTATCGATGCGGTTGAGGGTGAGTACAAAGAACCCTTCCTGTTGCATTACAACTTCCCGCCATACTGTGTAGGCGAGACGGGCTTCATGGGTTCCCCGAAACGACGCGAGATTGGTCACGGTAAGCTGGCCAAACGTGCAATTGAGGGCGTGATGCCGAACCTGGGTACCGAATTTCCATACAGCATACGAGTTGTATCGGAAATCACGGAATCAAACGGTTCGAGTTCCATGGCCTCTGTTTGTGGCACCTCGCTTGCATTGATGGACGCCGGTGTGCCGATCAAGGCACCTGTGGCCGGCGTGGCTATGGGATTGATCAAAGAAGATGCCCGTTTTGCTGTGCTAACGGATATCCTTGGCGATGAAGATCACCTCGGAGATATGGATTTCAAGGTGGCCGGTACCACTGATGGCGTGACTGCCCTGCAAATGGACATCAAGATTGCTGGCATTACGCGTGAAATCATGGAGGCAGCCTTGGCACAAGCCAAGGAAGGGCGTCTTCATATCCTTGGTGAGATGGCCCAGGTGATCAGTACGCCGCGTGGTGAAATGTCGGAGTGGGCCCCACGCATCACTACGATCAAGATCAATCCAGAGAAAATCCGCGACGTCATCGGTAAGGGTGGAGCTACCATTCGCGCCATCACCGAAGAAACGGGTACCACCATCGACATTAACGACGATGGCACCATCCAGGTAGCAGCCGTCGATAAAGCCGCTGCCGAAGCAGCCATCAAGCGCATTGATGAGCTGACCAAGGAAATCGAAGTTGGCACCATCTATGAAGGCAAGGTTGTACGCTTGATGGATTTCGGTGCCTTCGTGAGCTTGCTACCAGGGAAGGATGGACTGGTCCATATTTCCCAGATATCGGATGAGCGCATTGAGAATATCTCAGACGCACTGTCAGAGGGTGATGTGGTCAAGGTCAAGGTGCTGGAAGTCGATAAGCAGGGTCGCGTAAGACTCAGCATGAAGGCGGTTAGCGCAGAAGCCAGCTAATTGGCATGCGTATCAGCCTAGGTTAGTATCAGGCACGGGAATTCCCGTGCCTTTGCTTTTCTACTGGCAGGCCATAACCTTGTGGCCCCCTCAAGAAAGGCAAAAAAAACCCCCTTGGGGAAGGGGGTAAAGTGCGAGAAAGGCCTTGCGGCCTTTCGGAGGAGACCTGGTAAAGGCCCGCTCAGCGGGCCTTTTCTATACCAAACAGGGTACCGCTTGGTATGTTGCGGTGCAGTATAGGATGCCAGTACAAGCTTGTCAATACGATTTGTCGGCATATAAGAAGTATTTCTGCAACCCGCGAGTCGCCGCAGATTCATCTGTACAGGGCACGGTAAGCCCTGACTGACTGCTCAGTTAGCGACGTTTCTTTGACCAGCGGTCTATTGAAGAGTTCGCGCCGCCTGTATTACTCAGGTTGTTAAGAAATTCCTTGCGGACAGTGCGCCACAAGGGTGACTGCTGGTTGGCGATTTCTTTGAGTGCCTGCAGGGGATTGTTGCCCAGTAGCTTCTGCATACGGTCCTTGAACTGCTGTTGCTGATCGATAAACAGCTTGAGACTCAGTTCAAGATAGCGACTCATGCTGTTTTGCATGGAATCGCCATAGAAACGAATAATCTGTGTCAGCACTTCAGTTGTGAAGATAGGATCTCCGCCTTCCTCTTGTTCACTGATTACCTGAAGCAGGATCGAGCGGGTGATGTCATCACCACTGTGTTTATCGATAACCTGAAAGGCTTCACCGCTGAGCACCAATGCGCGTATTTCCTGCAGAGTGATATATCGACTGACCTCGGTATCGTACAAGCGGCGATTGGGATACTTCTTGATGATGCGGGCGTCTCTCATACGTTACTCATGGTGACAGCAGGTTGGCGGGCATGCGAGAAATTACTTGCCAAGTTGCCGTTCGCGGATTTCTTCCAGGCTTTTACAGTCTACGCACAAGGTAGCAGTAGGCCTGGCTTCCAGCCTGCGTAGCCCTATTTCAGTGCCACAGGTTTCACAGTAACCATACTCATCCCGGTCAAGATTATTCAGCGTTGCATCTATCTTGCGAATTAGCTTGCGCTCTCGATCACGTGTGCGCAGTTCCAGGCTGAACTCGGATTCCTGGGTTGCTCGATCAGTAGGATCGGGGAAATTGGCTGCTTCGTCCTGCATGTGGTGCACGGTGCGATCAACCTCTTCCATGAGTTCGCGCTTCCAGTCCTTGAGGATGGTACGAAAATGCTCAATTTGGCCCTCGCTCATATATGGCTCACCGCGTTTCATCTTGTACGGTTTGAAGCCTGTGAAGTTTGTCGTGGCGACGGCTGCGGTGCTTTGCTTATTGGCCATAGATGGAAGTCCTTATCTCCCCAAAGAAGCTAATCAATATAAAATAAACGACACGTATACCAGACTACGGTAGGTCGGACAACAGCTAGTTCTGTCCTGGTATTTGTCAAGTTGGCAATCAGCCAACCCTAATAACAGATTCTAAGTCAGTACTGGCGAGTTGGCATCCGTCCCGGTAGTCTATGACAAACGCGCAGCGGATCAACACCATGGCCTTGAAGGCCCTTCTATTTGATGTCGATGGCACCTTGGCGGATACCGAGCCCCAGGGTCACCTGCCGGCCTATAACGCGGCTTTTAGCGAGGCCGGGCTTGATTGGCAATGGGATACCGAACTATATCGCGTATTGCTTTTGATGCCAGGTGGGCGCGAACGTATTCGCCATTATCTGGAAAAATATGACCCTGCACTGGGCGAGCACAGAGAGGCCGTAAAACGCGATGCCAACGCCTGGGTGGAAGATATCCACAAGCTGAAATCACGCTACTTCGAGCAACTGGTTGAAGAAGGCAAGGTACCATTGCGCACGGGTGTACGTCGTCTCATGACGGAAGCGCGTAAGCAGGGTCTGCGTTTGGCTATCGTGACTAATGCCAGCCGACGCAGCCTGGATCCGTTTCTGCTGCACACGCTAGGCAAGGAACTGGTTGAGCAGGTGGATTTCGTGGTTAGTGGTGAACAGGTAGAGCACAAGAAACCCTCACCGGATCTTTACCTTATGGCCCTACTCAAGCTTGGCATTGACAAGACCGAGTGCGTCGCGATCGAAGATTCGGAAATGGGCTTATTGGCTGCAAGGCGGGCCGGCATCGCCACATTGATTACGGTTAATGAGGATACCAGCGAGCACGACTTTACCGGGGCCGCGTTGGTGGTTGACCAACTGGGTGATCCGGAGCATCCGTTACACATTCTCTCGGGTCATGTAGATCACCCGGGCTGGATTACGCCATCTGTATTGTCCGATATGCTGGAGACATTCCTGACTCAGGACGAAGAGGAATGACAGCAAAACGACTGGCTAGCATCCAGCCGTTTTACGTTATGGAACTCATGGCACGCGCGCGTGATGCCGAGGCAGCCGGGCGTGATCTGGTCCATATGGAAGTAGGGGAGCCGGATTTTGATACCCCTGAACCCATCATTGCAGCTGCACATACTGCACTTGACGAGCAGCCTACACACTACACCCTGGCTTCTGGGCTGCCCGCACTCCGCGAAGCGATTTCCGAGCAATATTTACGCGTGGACGGACTGCACATAGCACCGCAGCGTATTATGGTGACCCCGGGTGCGTCGGGGGCCTTGCAACTGGTTCTGGCGCTTTTGCTTGATGTGGGTGACGAGCTCATGTTGACGGACCCCGGCTACCCCTGTAACCGCCACATAGTGAGTTTGCTGGGAGCAAGGGCAAGTGCCATACCAGTAGAAGCGCAAGACCATTATCAACCGCGCGCAGAACAGATAGACGCTGCCTGGAATGCCCGTACACGTGCTTTATTGCTTGCCTCACCAGCCAATCCTACGGGTGCGGTACTGTGTCTCAATGAGTTAAAGGCCTACCACCAGCAGATCAAAAGGCTGGGAGGCCGCCTGATCGTTGATGAGATTTATCATGGGCTGACCTACGGTGGTCGTGCCGCCAGTGCCCTTGAACTGGGCGATGACGTTTTTGTGCTGAACAGCTTCTCTAAGTACTACGGCATGACAGGCTGGCGGATTGGCTGGCTGGTGGCACCTGAGGACTGCATGGCTGCGTTGAACCGTCTGGCCCAGAATCTGTTTATTGCACCCTCCACGCCAGGCCAGCACGCAGCTCTGGCGGCGCTGCATGCATCGACCAGACCGGAACTGGAACGTCGCCGTGCAAGCTTTGAGGAGCGCCGCGACTTTCTTGTGCCCGCACTGCGTGAGATCGGCTTCAAGATTCATGATCAGCCGATGGGCGCATTCTACATTTATGCCGATGCAAGCCGGTTTACGGATGACAGTTACAGCTTTTCACTTGAATTGCTGGAAAAGGCCGGTGTTGTCGTGACGCCCGGCATCGACTTCGGCATGCATCATGCAGGCAGCCATATCCGCTTTGCCTATACGACGGGCATTACGCGGCTGAAAGAAGGGGTACGCCGGCTGGCGGCCTATCTCAACTGACTGCTAATTCAGTTTCCATGGCTGGGCATGCCTTTGACCTCTCGAAAGAACGCATCAGGTTGCGTTTTACGCCCAAGGAACTTCTCTACCATTTCTCTACCAGGACTCGAGCCGCCTTTAGCCAGAATAGCCTGGCGAAAACGGCGGCCTACCTTGGGGTTCATGAGGTTCTTGCCAAAGGCAGATAGCATGTCCAGTGCCAGGGCCTCTGACCACATATAGCCGTAGTAACCAGCGGCGTAACCACCTGCGATATGCGCGAAAGTACCGGGAAAAGCGGTGTTTTCAGGGTGGCCCATAGGCGTGGCGCCCTCCATCCGTTTCCATAGTTTCATAGCCGGCTCGGGGTTGTTGCCAGCCAAGGCCATGTCGTAACTGGCATACAGGTGCTGACGTGCATATTTCAGCCCATTGCCCATGCGCCTTGCTGCCTCGAGTCGTGCTGCCAGATCGGCATCCACCACAGGGCAGTCCTTACAGAGCTGTTTTATGCGTTGCAGGGTCTCAGGAGTTCGCGCCCAGGCCTCATACATCTGTGACGGAGCCTCTACAAAATCACGTTCTACGCTGGTACCGGCATGGCCCGCATAAAGGGTTGTTGAGAGTACGCCATGCAGTACATGGCCGAATTCGTGCAGAAAAGTCTCAACTTCTCGCATGGTAAGGCCGTCACGGTTGAAGTTTGTTACCAGTACGCTGATCGGAGAGCGCAACATGCGTGTGCTGCTGCCACGGACCGGAAAGGCCGCTGCATGGCCATATTTCCCCTCACGTGGATATAAATCGAGGTAGATTCCGCCGACAAAGTGTCCAATACGAGTATCAATCACATCGTAATAGAGCACATCCTCATGCCATACAGGCACCTGCCTGGCTTGAAAGCGAAGACCGTATAGCTCCGCACTCATGGACAGAATCCACTGCAGCGTGACCTGAGTGGGGAAATAAGCACGCAGGGCTTCCTGGTTGATGTCGTAGCGGCTGCTGCGCAGGCGCTCCAGATAGAACTCCTTGTCCCACGGTGCAACGCGGGTCTTATCAAGCGGCTGATCAAGGTGGTCGGCTTTTAGCTGCGTTAGCAACCTGAGATCGTTTAACTCGGCTTCCCGTACAACATCCTTAACTTCATTCAGGAATGCACTGACTGTTGTTGGCTTTTCGACCATATATCTCTGTGTAACCAGTTCTGCATAACTGTCCAGTCCGTGCAAGCCGGCCAGCTCACGTCTCAGCGTGACGATTTCATCGAGAATGACCAGATTGCGTTCCGTGCCACGATTCAGAAAGGCCCGGTAGTAACGTTCTCTGGCCGCGGCGTCTTCAGCATTCGTGATAAACGGTACGAAATCCGGGTAATCAAAGCCCACGACCAGATTGCCGGCTTCATCTTTTTTGACGCGTGCCAGATACGCTTCGGGCAAGCCTTTTTGCTCGGCGGGTGAAAAAATGAGCTTGCTGGGATTTTCCCTCAGATTACGACTGAATTCCTGGGAAAGGGTCTGAATGCTGTCCAGGATCTCCTTGGCACGCAGGCGTTTCTTTTCAGGCAGATTGACGCCTGTATCGACGAAGGCGTTGAGCAGGTCCTGCCGGTATTTCTTGTCGACAGGGCGTTCTGCATTCACTGCTTCTACACGGCTATACAGAGCTGCGTTCTGGTAGAGGCTGGTCTCAAACTGAGTGGCCTTCACGATGCAGGCTTCACCTGCATCACGTATGG
>JBFKKS010000106.1:0-8224 GCA_041630955.1 Nevskiales bacterium | reverse complement strand
AGGGTGAGATGGCGTTTCTGACCGGCCATTCCGGCGCGGGCAAAAGCACCCTGCTCAAACTCATTGCGCTCTTGGAGCGCCCGACCCGCGGTCGCATCATCGTGAACGGCGTCAACCTCAGTCGCCTTAAGCCGCGCCAGATTCCCGAGTATCGGCAAGGTCTGGGACTAATTTTTCAGAACTACAACCTGCTCTATGACCGCACGGTATTCGACAACGTGGCTCTGCCGCTCGTGATCCGTGGTCTGCGCCATGATGACATTGGGCGTCGAGTCCGGGCAGCGTTGGATACCGTGGGGCTGCTACGCAAGGAGCGTTCCCAGCCCATTACCTTGTCAGGCGGTGAACAGCAACGCGTCGCCATTGCCCGTTCAGTGGTCTGCAAGCCTCATGTGCTGCTGGCTGATGAGCCCACCGGCAACCTGGACCCGGAACTCTCGCTCGAGATCATGCGGCTGTTTGCGCGCCTGAATGAAGTCGGCGTAACCACCCTCATCGCCACCCATGACATCGACCTGATCAACGGTATGAACCGGCGCATAATCAACCTGGAGGCGGGGCGGCTGACGGATAACAGTCCTGCCGGGGTACTGGCATGAACCGCAACCCGACTCGCCCATTTCTCCTGCGCCGTATATTGCAAGCGCATGCGCGAGCACTGGTCTTTACAGCCGGCAAGCTGTATCGGGCGCCGGGCGCCAGTTTACTGACGGCCTCGGTCATTGGCATCACCCTGGCCCTTCCTGCAGGCCTGCATGTACTGGTTAATAATCTCGATGGCCTGCGATATGGCTGGGAAAGCAGTGTGCAAGCTTCACTATTTCTCAGGTCGACTGTCAGTGAAACGCAGGGGCGTAAACTGGCCCAATCTCTGCAGCTGCGCCCGGACGTCGAACGTGTACGCTATATCTCAAGCGCTGACGGATTAAAGGAATTCCGCCAGTTATCGGGCTTTGGTGACGCGCTGGACCTGCTGGAACACAACCCCCTGCCAGCGGTCATTTCGGTGCAGCCAGATAGTCAACTGGATGCACGCAAGGCGCAGAAACTGTTTAACGAACTGGCTGGCCTGGCGGAGGTGGAATCGGCGCGGCTTGACCAGGCATGGCTGGAACGCCTGCAGGCCTTCCTGCAAATCGCTCGACGGCTTAACCAAACCCTGGCCCTGCTGTTTGGACTGGCAGTGGTCTTTGCCGTAGGCAATACCATTCGCCTGGAGATTCATAGCCGCCGCGAAGAAATCGAGGTCATGAAACTGCTGGGCGCATCCAACGCCTTCGTACATCGACCTTATCTGTACCTGGGACTGTGGTATGGCCTGGCCGGAGGCGCTCTGGCCTGGCTTCTCACCCAGGTGATGCTGTGGCTGCTCGCCGGCCCGGTTAAGCAACTGGCCGGACTTTATGACAGCAACTTCGTTCTGGCCGGTATGGACCCACTTACCGGGCTACTGCTGGTGCTGGCTGGGATAGGCCTCGGTATCCTTGGTTCAGCCTGGACTGTCATGAGACATCTGCATGCCATACAGCCCAGCTGACCGGCCAATACACGGAGATTGCGTCAGGGAACCTTGTTCACAGTCTAAGGTCAGACGGTTAGCACTTACTTGATAAGAGTGCTAATGGAGGTAAAATAGGGATATGAGCGAAACAGCACTGGTTTTAAAGACGCAGCAGATGCCTGTCCCCCTGACAGGCAGTCTGGATGCATATATTGCCTCGGTGAGCAGCATTCCGCTGCTGGCACCGGAGGAAGAGCGCGCGCTGGCCACGCGACTGCAGCGTGACAATGACCTGCAGGCAGCCCAGCAACTGGTGCTCTCAAACCTGCGCTTTGTGGTACATATTGCGCGCGGCTATGCAGGCTACAACCTGCCGCTCGCCGACCTGATTCAGGAGGGCAATATTGGCCTGATGAAGGCGGTTAAACGCTTTGATCCAGAGGTGGGTGTACGCCTGATCTCATTTGCCGTGCACTGGATTCGTGCAGAGATTCACGAGTTCATTCTCAAGAACTGGCGCATTGTTAAAATTGCCACGACCAAGGCCCAGCGCAAATTGTTCTTCAACCTGCGCAGTGCCAAGCAGCGACTAGGCTGGTTCAACGACGCCGAGGTCAAGGCCGTCGCCAAGGACCTCAAGGTCAAGCCTGAAGAAGTACTGCAGATGGAGCAGCGACTGGCAGCGCATGACCCGGCCTTTAACGCCACCCCCAGTGACAACGATGATGAAGATGGCAGTTGGGGGCCCGAAAGCTATCTGCAGGCCGGCACCGACAGCGACCCGGGGCACGCCCTGATGGAAGCCGATTGGGAAGCCGCGCAGCAGGCCCGACTCCAGTCCGCGCTGACTGATCTGGACGAGCGCAGTCAGGATATCCTGAGACTGCGCTGGTTGACCGAGGAAGGCAAAACCGGACTCAAGGAACTGGCCGAGAAATATGGCGTGTCTGCCGAGCGTATACGGCAGATCGAAACCCAGGCACTCAAGAAACTGCGCACCGCTATCACGGCCTGAACAGCCCGCTGAGCCATATCATCAAAGCCCGGTGTTATGCCGGGCTTTGTCATATCTGGCCCGAGTTACCTATCCCATCAGCCCCATCAAAGCGGGTATGTAGTGATCTACCAGTAGCAGGCTGAAAATACCCATCAGATAAACGATGGAATAACCAAACGTGCGCATTGGCAAGCCCGGCACGGGTGCGAATTTCAGACGCCAGGCATAAGCCAGGAAAACCAGTCCAAGGAACAGCGCGCCCACTCCGTAAAGCCAACCACTCATGCCATAGGCAAACGGCAGCATGCTGACGGCAATCAGCAGGAAGGTATACAGCAGCACCTGTGTTCGGGTGTACTCCAGGCCATGCGTGACCGGCAGCATGGGGATATCAACCTTGGCATATTCCTCGTGTCTCTCAATCGCCAGCGCCCAGAAATGCGGCGGCGTCCAGATAAAAATGATCAGGAACAGCAGCAGCGGCTCGGGGTCCAGCGTACCGGTTACCGCGACCCAGCCAAGAATCGGTGGGGCCGCCCCGGCTGCCCCACCAATCACTATGTTCTGCGGTGTGGCACGCTTTAGATACAGCGTGTAGACGCCGGCATAGCCAACCAGCGTTGCGAATGTCAGCCAGGCCGTGAGTGGATTGATCCACAGGTACAGCACGAGCATGCCCAGCAGGCCGATAACGGCTGCGAAACGAATCGATTGCCCACGACTCAGGTTGCCGGTCACGATCGGTCGACCACAAGTACGTGCCATGCGCGCATCGACCTCGGCATCCAGCAACTGGTTGATGGCCGCAGCAGAGGCAGCCATCAGGCCGATACCGAGCGTGGCAACCAGCAGCACCGGCAAGGGCACCATGCCTGGCGTGGCCAGAAACATGCCGACCACCGCAGTAAATACGATCAACATGACAACCCGTGGCTTGCACAGCTCGTAATAGTCGTTGAGCCGTTGTCGCCAAGCGGGCATCAGATTAAGGATTTCACTGCTCATTACTACTCATGGAATTGCTAGTGCGGGGAAAGCGGTTTGGCGTGCCGAACCGCGTGATTGATGTTTACCAGCATCAATAATAGCAGTGCAGCCCCGCCGTTATGTGCTACAGCGACGGAAAGGGGTAAATAGAACAACACCGCGCTGATACCCAGTCCGATCTGCAGAACCATCAGCCCCAGCAGCCCAAAGCCCAGTACACGCAGTCGACCATCCACCTGCCGAATCAATGGAATGATCATCAACAGCAGCAAGGCCACCGCAGTCAGGACGGCCCCGACGCGATGTGAAAAATGGATCGTGACCCGCTCGATATTGTCCAGCACGCCGTATTCGTAGTTAACCCCCAGACCCCGCCACAGGGTATAAGCCTCGGCATAGTCGGTTTCTGGCAACCACTGCCCCTGGCACTGTGGAAAGTCCGGACAGGCGAGCGCAGCGTAATTGGTACTCGTCCAGGCACCCAGAAAAATCTGGCCGAGCAATACCAGCAGGGCCAGCGTTGCAAACAGGCGCAAACGTTGCGGATTGATTGCTTGCAAGCCTGGCCAGCTGCTCCCGTCCCTGAGCACAAGCAGCCATAGCAGTGCCAGGGTAGCCAGCCCGCCAAACAGGTGAGCGGTCACTATGATTGGCTTGACCAGCAAGGTCACGGTCCACATGCCCAGCATCGCCTGAAAGATAATCAGGGCAAGCAGTCCGGCTGTATAGCGTGCGCGCCAGTTATCCCGCCAGCGGGCCATTGCTGCCAGGGGCAACACCAGAGAGGCCAATGAAAGTGCCGATGCGATGGGAACCTGCTTGCCGATATAAAGCAGCGTGCCCCCTGCTGCCAGGGCCGCCGTGAAGCCAAGCAGGAACACACGACGGGGCTGACCCCAGGCGGCCAGTACGGCCAAGGCCAGTACCATCAATCCCAGTGTCGCTGCGAGATGCCGGTGGACCTGTTCCTTCCAGGCCTTGTGCACCTCGACTGGTCGTTGCGGAAAAGCCTCGTTCGCGGTGCCAATCTGCGCCTCTTCTGTCGGCCAGGCCAGGTGGCCATAGCAGACAGGCCAGTCCGGACAGCCCAGACCGGCATCCGACAGGCGTACAAAGGCACCCAGCAGCACAACAGCAAAGGCCAGCAGGGTCGCCAGCTGGGCGATACGTCTGAACATCTTGATCTCGCCCGTTAACCGATCTGTGACAGCTTGAGCAGCTTCTTCAGATCCTTAAGCAAGCCCTTGGGCGGGTCCGTGGGTCTATACACCAATACCCAGTTACCCAGTGGGTCCAGTACATATATGTGACCTGTCTGGGTGGCCAGATCTTCCCCGTCCAGGGTAAAAAAGTCCTGCCACTGATCGCTACTGCCAGCCCCAGTCAGGGCCACATGCAGGCCGCCATGCTCGGCTTCCAGGAAATCCTGCAGCGCTGGTGTGGCCTCCTGGCCCGCCACCAGATAAACGCCCTGTACGCGCTTGGCACGTCGACCAAGCGATTTCCATACCTGGCGCATGTTGTAGAGCGTCTGCTGACACAGCCCGACGCATTCATCTGTGCCAAGGTACAACAAGGTCCATTTACCGCGCAGCAGATCGGCTGACTGTTGCGTGCCATTCAGCGCAACCAGCGGTAATGAGGGTAGCGGTCGAGCCGGGCTTAACAACTGCCCATGGGCAGTTTGGCCACCCGGTTGCCAGCCACTCTGGTAGGCAAAAAAGGCGGCAAAAAGCGGACCAAGAAATAGGATCGCAATCGCAATGAGGCCGATGCGTGACCGGCGCCTGATAGCGTCTGCCATGAAAAAGTACCTGTAAGGTCAGGTTTTCGACCCGGTAACCCGGGTGTTTACCCCAACAAAAATAATTGTAAGCGCCAGCGCCAGTGCAAACCATTGCACGGCGTAGCCATAGTGTTTGGCTGGCGGCATCACACCAGACAGCCATTCCCGCACGTAACCACCTGGCTGGTCGGGTGCCAGGAGCAGTAATCCGTTGGCAACAGGGGCCTGTAACAGACACTCCAACTCCTCAAGGCGGGGATATTGTACCACTCGTGGCCACAGACTCCGGTCACAGTCGTTCTCTCCGAGATACAGACCCGGTTGCGGCAATGGTCGCCATAGGCCTCTTAGGGTAAGTGGCTCCAGCGGTGTCACAAAGGCTGGTAAATGGCTCCGATCCGCCGGTGACGGCAACCAGCCACGATTGACCAGCACCAGCCCATGAGTCGTTTCAACCGCTGTCCATAAATGGTATCCAACCCGGCCCTCGTGAACCTGGCTATCTTGCAGCAAACTACGATTGGGTATAAAACGCCCGCTTAGTTCAACTGCACGATCATAGATAGGTTCGCGTGGCAGTGCCGACTCAAGCCACTGCTGCATATCCAGTGGCTCATCCTTGGCGGCCGCATCCTGCGCCGTTAACATGACCTCCTTAGCCGCAGCGCGGCGCAGTTGCCAGCTACCCAGACTCAGGAGCAAAAGCAGTACAAGCAGGTAGGCCAGCCAGGCCCACCATTTGGGAGCAAAGTGATAGTGCCCTATCTGCATCGATCTAACCGCCTTCCATTAGCCATTGACGGGCCATTCATTGAGCCCAGGATTCGTCCATGAAAATCCTCATCATCGTTTTACTGCTGGCGATCATCATCGCATTATTCAGCGGTTTGTTTTTCCTGATCAAAGATGAAAGCCAGTCCAAGCGAACCGTGAACGCCCTGTCCTGGCGCGTAGGGCTGCAGGTCGCGCTTATCGTGGCGCTCATTGTGGCCTATTTTACTGGCGCACTGCGACCCCATGACATTTACCCGACCCGGGCGCCAGCTGCGGTAGATGCCACCACGGTTGATGCCGATGGTCGGACAATCAATCAACAGCAATAAATAAAATCAGCAGAAACAACAAAGCCCGGCAGAACCGGGCTTTGTTTATTATCGACAGTGCTTGGCTGCCGCAGATCTGGTCTATACCACGTAGACAAAAATGAACAGGCCAATCCACACCACATCCACGAAATGCCAGTACCAGGCCACGCCTTCAAAGCCGAAATGGCGATCAGCTTCGAAATGCCCCTTCGCGGTACGGCACATGATGACAAACAGCATGATCGTACCGAGCGTTACATGCATGCCATGAAAGCCGGTCAGCATGAAGAAGGTCGAACCATAAATGCCCGAACCCAGGGTCAGGTTCAGGTGCTGATAGGCCTCGATATATTCCTCGGCCTGAAAGAACAGGAAGGCAACGCCCAGGGCGACAGTGGCGGCAAGCCAGCGAGTGGCCTTGGCATGATTGCCCTCTTTGAGCCCGTGGTGAGCAATGGTACAGGTTACACCCGAGGTCAACAGGATCAGGGTATTCAGGAATGGGACGCCCCAGGCCGGAATGGTACCGAAATCACCACCTATGCCTGCCGGGCCGTTAGATGGCCACACGTTCTCGAAACCCTTCCACAACACTTCGTTGGTCATCAGCTCCGGTCCGGCGCCGCCCAGCCAGGGAAGTGACAGCACGCGGGCATAGAACAGGGCACCAAAAAAAGCACCAAAGAACATCACCTCGGAAAAAATGAACCAGGCCATGCTCCAGCGGTAGGTGCGGTCCACCTGCATATTGTATTTGCCGCCTTCGGATTCACGAACAACCCCACGTAACCACACATAGGTCATTACGATGATCCAGCCCATACCTATCGCAAAGGCGACTTGCCCGATACCCGGGTGACCATTAAGCCAGCTGGCAAACCCGTAAACAAAGATTACCAGCCCCAGGGTCATCAACAGCGGCCATGCGCTGCCCTCCGGAACGTAATAGGTATCTGCAGTACTGTGCTGTGACATGACGATTCCTCTCAATGTCCGCCCTGAATCAGCGGCTCACCCCTGTATTAGACGCCAGATGCGTCGCATCAAAAAAAGTATACGCCAGCGTCACGGTCTCCACGTGGGCCGGCAACTGCGGGTCAATCACGAACCGCAGGGGCAGCACTCGTTCTTCTTCTGCGGCAAACGGTTGCTGCTCAAAACAAAAACATTCGGTCTTCTGCAGATAGCGCGCTGCAGCGTAAGGCGACACGCTCGGTACTGCCTGGCCAATCACGTTCAGCTGGCTGGTATTACGCGCTATAAATTCGACCGCTTTCATTTCACCCGGGTGCACCTGTACCCGACGCGTTACTGGTTTGAACTCCCATTGGGCACCTTCATTCACAGTAGTCACGAACTCTACCGTGACCATGCGATCCTTATCCACCAGCGTGCCTATATCGGTGGCCTGCTCAACGATGCTGTCGCTACGACCGTTCAGGCCAGTCAACTCACAGATCACTTCATACAGCGGCACCATGGCAAAGCCAAAGCCGAACATGCCAAATACAAGCAGGCCCAGTAAAGCGGTATGGCGCGTTGGCTGCTTCATCGTCTTAATTCGTGAGAAAGAAGAAGCTGCCAAAGAAGAAGGTCAGCGCCAACGCGGCCAGCATCAGCGCCAGCCGAATGCTGCGCGCCTTGCTACCGTAACCGCTTTCCTTCTGGCCAGTCATTGGATTGCCGTCGCTCCGATCAGGCCAGTTTGTGACCGTCCAGCGCGTCATACTCGTCGTGCTCGGCGGTAATCTCTTCTTCCGGAATCTTGATCATGTCCGGCGGGACTTCAAAGGTGTGGTATGGCGCCGGCGACGGCACGGTCCACTCCAGGCCATGTGCACCTTCCCATACACGGTCCGGGGCGGGCT
>JBFKKS010000105.1:0-8259 GCA_041630955.1 Nevskiales bacterium | reverse complement strand
GTGAAGCCAAACAGGCCCAGTCCTGACAGCACTTATTCAGGAAGCAATCCGCTTCGTCTAGCCCAATCACTATTGTCGCTAGTTAGCTTTCAGCCTAAGTCAGAAAGGTTTTAGACGGGACGAAGGGTGTAGCTCAGAGAGAACCCGGAACTAACTGTTTCAAGCATTTCGCTCAACGAGCCATGTGCCGACCTATCGCATTCTCCTGTTATGGCTCATACGTGAGCCCAGGATTTCAGGGCAAAAGCCATGTGCCAAACAGGCGAATGACCAGCGTGATTATCAAGATCGCCATCAGGTTAAGGGCAAAACCGGCTCGTGCCATCTGCCCGATGCTGATCATGCCTGACGCAAACACGATGGCATTGGGTGGAGTGGCCACGGGCAGCATGAAGGCACAGCTTGCTGCAAGCGCTGCGGCGAACAAGACCGGCATCGGTTCTATACCCAGACCGATGGCCACCGCGCTCAGAATGGGGATAAAGGTATTGGCCGTCGCGGTATTGCTTGAAAGCTCGGTCAAAAACACGATGAGTGTGGTCGCGGCGAGCACCACCCACAGCAGCTGCAAACCGGCCAGGCTGCTGAAACCCTTTGCCAGCCAGGTATCCACGCCGTTGGCGCTGATGGCAGCCGCCAGGCTCAGCCCCCCTCCGAATAAAAGCAGAATACCCCATGGCAATTTCACGGCGGTTTCCCAGTCCAGCGCAAACACGCGCCGCCGCCAGTCGACCGGCAGCAGGAACAGGCTCACTGCAGCACACATGGCAATGAGCGTGTCGCTGATGGCCGTGATACCCGTCCAGCTAACCAGTTGCGGGCGAAAAACCCAGGCCAGCGCCGTCACGCTGAACACGACCAGTACCACGCGTTCACCGCGACTCATCGGACCCAGCTCTGACAACTGGACGCGAAGATTTTCATTAACCGAAGCGGGAATCGTGATCTGAGTCGGATAGGCGTATCGAGTCAGATACAGCCATACCAGCGGCAACATCAGGGCGACCAGTGGTAGTCCGATTTTCATCCAGCCCAGCATGGTGACTTCATGCCCCAGTTCGGTGCGGGCAAAATTCGCCAGAACCAGGTTGGGAGGCGAACCGATCAGGGTACCCAGGCCGCCAATGGATGCACCGTAGGCAATCCCCAGCATCAGGCAGGTCGCCAGGTTTGCCAGTGCCTGGTTGTCAGCAGGCGTGTCGCTATGCAGATTTCGACGCAACAGTTCGATAATGCTGACGCCAACAGGTAGCAACATGACGGCTGTTGCGGTGTTGGAAATCCACATACTCAGTATGGCGGTGGCCAGCATGAATCCCGCCACCAGGCGCTGGGGGCCTGTTCCCACCAGGCGCACGATAGTCAGCGCGATACGCAGGTGCAGGTTCCAGCGCTGCATCGCCAGCCCAAGCATGAAGCCGCCCATGAAAAGAAACACGATCTCGGATGCGTAGGGCTGCAGCGCAGCACTCATTGGCTGAACGCCGGCCAGGGGAAAGGCCACCGCCGGTATCAGTGCCGTCACGGCAAGCGGAATTGCCTCGGTCATCCACCAGATGGCCATCCAGATACCGATAGCTGCCGTGGCGCGACCCGCCGTGTCCATGCCGCCCGCTTCCTGCCCAGGCAAAAACCCGTAGCAGAGCATTGCCAGCAACGGGCCAATGAAGAAACCTGACCAGGCGACCTTGTCCTTAATAGGCATGCCGCGATAATAACGCAGTCATGGCAGCTTGATGATGACCTTTAGCCCTTAGCCAACTGGCTTACAGGCCGCTCTGCATACCCACGTTCAAGCACCTTGGGTTCAAGCCTCAGACTTCAGGTATGCCCGGCGGCGTATCCCTGCAACAATAGGCCAACCATCATTGCCCGCGTGACAAGGACTTAACCCAACCATGAGCGAAAAGATCATCCAGATTTCAGATGATTACTGGAATATCCGTGGCGAATTCAAAATCGGCGGCGTCATAAACATCGGTACCCATGCTTCGCTGGTCAGGCGCGGCAACGGCAAATTCGTCTTGCTGGATGCCTATACGCTGAAAGGCAATGTCAAAGCGCAGGTTGATGCACTCACCCATAACGGTGCGGATATCGAGGCAATCATCAACCTGCATCCTTTCCATACGGTGCATGTGAAGAACGCGCATCAGCAATACCCAGACGCCAGGCTTTACGGAACCCGACGCCATCATGAGAAGTTTCCTGACCTCCCCTGGGAGTCGGCACTCACGGAATCAGACGAATGCGCGGCGCTGTTTGCGGATGATTTTGAATTTTCCATTCCCGCTGGGGTCGACTTTATCTCCAGCAACGAGCATCTGCATTTTTCATCTGTGCTGGCTTATCACAAGGCGTCAAAAACGATTCATGCCGATGACACGCTGATGTACCTGAAATTACCGGGGCTGCTGGGCAAGGTGATGAAACCGGCAATCACGTTTCATATGACCTTACCCAAGACACTGGAAAAGCGCGCCGGTGCAGCCCGGGAATTTCGAGCCTGGGCCAATCAATTGGCGAAGCAGTGGGGTGAGGCCGAGAATCTTTGTGCCGCGCATTCGGCCACTTTGCAGAGCACCAAGCAACCGCCCGAACCCATAGCCAGCCAAATACTGGCCGCTTTGAACAAGGTGGAAAAGACCCTGCAAGTGCATGAGAAAAAATTTGGTTAACGATTTCTTTATGCAGGCTCGTTTGAAGGATGGGAGGTACTGATGCGCGTACATATAGAAACGCTACTGCCATGCTCGGTCGAACAGGCATGGGAAATGATTCAGTCCTCCGCCCATATCATGGAAGTCACTCCCGGCGGCCACGCATCGGCCATCGTGGAACCCAAGCCCATGCCAGCGCAGTGGACGGACGCTTCTCGCATCGTTTTGCAGATACCCAAGGCCGGTAAAAGGATTATTGAAATTGAATTGGTTGACCCGGCAGCCCATGTCATTCAAACAAGGGAACATGATTCGGTTGTGAAGCAATGGCTGCACAGGATGCAGGTAAAACCCGGGCCAAATGGACAGGCCTATTATTCAGACACGGTTGATATTGCCGCCGGCATCATGACCATCCCGGTATATGCGCTGGCACAGTATCTTTACCGCTACAGGCATCGCGGGTGGCTCAGAATTGCCAGGCATTTGGCCTCTACAGACCGAGCTTAGTATTTGAGGGAAAGGGATTGCAGGGGTACACCGGACATGGTGAAGCCTATTACCATCCACGATAATTCACTATGCGTTCAATTCTTACTTATCTACTAATCAGGATATCCCTATGGACAGCCACGGTCGCCTGGATTTGAAATGGTCAGATGACGTCTTATATGTGGAGGGGTTCGGCCCGTTCAATGATGAGGGTGCAAAAGAAGCTGCCCAGGCCTATATCGACTTGATCATGAACAAGGAATGTTCCACGTTCTCGGTGATCGAAATTCTGAATGAGACCAGCATCGGCACACCAGCCACCATGAATGAAGTGGCGAAAATCTGGCAGTTCATAGCAGACAATGGTTGTGTCGCCCTGGCGCTGGTTTATTCCAATGAAATTCAGCGGTCATTGGCCGAACCGTTTCTGCCTGAATTTGGCCGGCTGTTTAATAAGCTGGAAGACGCAGAACAATGGATAAGAAGCCGTCTGACTAGCGATTAGACAGGCAACCATTCATTTCTGGTGACTCGGTCGTGCGCCTGTCTTTAGAGAAGGTTATGCCTGACGATCAAGAATCGTCATAATACGCGGCTCGCCGGCCCTGCCCGACACGTTTCTTCATCAGACCGGCTCTTTTACTGCCCTCCACAGGCCCATGATTGATCTCAAACAGATAGAACTGCAGCGCGGTGGCAAACCGCTGCTGCGCCATGCCGACCTGCGCATTAACCCGGGGGAAAAGATGGCCCTGGTCGGGGCTAACGGCAGCGGCAAATCGAGCCTGTTTGGGCTGCTGCTGGGCAGGCTGACCCTGGATGGCGGTCATATCAGCATACCGGCGGACTGGCGGATTTCGCATATGGCCCAGGAGGTCAGTGCCTCGGACCGCAGCGCGCTGGATTTTGTGCTGGATGGTCACCAGCGCTTTCGTCAGCTCGAAGCCGAGCTGGCCAACGCCAAGGATGATCACAAGCTCGCCACTCTGCACGCCTCGCTTGATGATCTGCGTGCCTGGGAACTGCCCAGCATTGCAGAGCGCCTGCTGCAGGGACTCGGGTTCGAGGTCGGCGAACACGGGCGGGCAGTCAAGGATTTTTCCGGCGGCTGGCGGATTCGGCTGAACCTGGCCCAGGCCTTGATGTGCCCGTCGGATCTCATGCTGCTCGATGAACCGACCAACCACCTGGACCTGGATGCCACGCTGTGGCTGGAGCAGTGGCTGCAAAAATACCGTGGCACGCTGCTGCTGGTCTCGCATGATCGTGACTTCATCGACAGCGTCTGCGATGGCGTGGTGCACCTGGAACACCACAACCTGTTTCGCTACAGCGGCAACTACAGTGCCTTTGAACGGCAACGTGCCGAACGCCTGGCCCAGCAACACCAGGCGTTTGAAAAACAGCAGGCCGAGATCGCCCACATGCAGAAGTTCGTGGCGCGCTTCAAGGCCAAGGCCAGCAAGGCCAAGCAGGCCCAGAGCCGCGTCAAGGCACTTGAACGCATGGAACTCATTGCCCCGGCCCATGTGGATTCGCCGTTCCACTTTCGGTTTCCACCTCCCGGACGCATGTCTGACCCCCTGCTCAGCATCAAGCAGGGAACGCTCGGCTACACGCAACCGGTGCTCAAGGATGTGGCACTGAACATTCACCCCGGTTCACGGCTGGCATTACTCGGCGCCAATGGCCAGGGCAAATCCACCCTGGTCAAGACCATGGCCGGCGAGATTTCCCTGCTTGCCGGGGATCGCACCGAGGGCGAGCATTTACATATCGGCTACTTCAGCCAGCACCAGTTGGAATCACTGGACCTGCAAGCCAGCCCGATCGTGCAGCTACAACGCAAGCGGCCCAAGGCCACCGAGGCCGAGATTCGCAGCTTCCTCGGCAGTTTCAACTTTCGCGGCAGCCAGGCCGAGGGCAGCATCGTGCACTTCTCGGGCGGTGAAAAGGCGCGGCTGGCCCTGGCGCTGGTGGTGTGGCAACGCCCCAACCTGCTGCTGCTGGACGAGCCAACCAACCACCTCGACCTGGACATGTGCCATGCCCTGACCGTGGCATTGCAGGGTTACGAGGGCGCGATGGTGCTGATCTCGCATGACCGCCACCTGATTCGCAACACGGCCGACCAGCTATACCTGGTTAACGATGGCAAGCTGGATGAATTCAAGGGCGACCTGGACGATTACCGCAATTTCCTGCTGGGCCGTCCGATGAAAACGGATGATGCGTCGACCAACAGCGGCCCCGCCACCGGCAATGCCAGCAAGAAGCAGCAACGGCAGGCTGCCGCTGCACAGCGTGCCAAACGCGCACCCCTGAACAAGCTGGTCAAGGGCCTGGAGCAAAAGATGGCGCAGAACGGCGAGGCACTCAAGACCATTGAAGCCCAACTCGCAGATGCGGACCTCTACGAGGCAGCCAATAAGACCCGGCTCAAGCAACTGCTGGCCGAACAAACCACCTTGCAGCAACAGGCCAATCAGCTAGAGACAGAATGGCTGCAGGCGCAGGAAGAACTGGAGTCATTGGCAACGCCCTGAGCCGTCGTCCACGAGGGGTTTAGCTGGTTTCGCTTGAGCCGCCAGGCTTGTTGAGCCCAACCCCCTCTGGCTTTTCGCCACTCTTGGACTATGATCTCTAACGGGATGTGTGTCTGCTTAAAAAGCAGGGGGCGTTATGCAAACCAACGTGACTGAAATAGCCAAAGACACTTTTCGGCTGTCAACCTTCCATCCCGATTTCGGCATCCAGTTCAACCAGTTCCTGGTGAATGACGATGAACCGTTCCTGATGCATACGGGCATGAAGGGCATGTTTCATAATACATTCGGGGGCGTGCAGACGATCATGGACCCCAGGAAGCTGCGCTGGATCGGATTCAGCCACTTTGAATCGGATGAATGTGGCGCCCTGAACGAATGGCTAGCCGCCGCACCGAAAGCGCAGGCAGCCTGCAGCCTGGTGGGCGCCATGGTAAGTGTCAATGACTTCGCCACTCGTCCGGCCCGCCCACTGGAAGACGGAGAAGTACTGGAGACCGGACGACACCGCCTGCGATTCCTGGCGACGCCTCACTTTCCCCATGGCTGGGACGCAGGATTGTTTTTCGATGAAACGGAGCAAACCCTGTTCTGCTCGGACATGTTCTTTCAGCCGGGCGACCCTGAGCCGCTCATTGAGTCGGGCATTGTTGAGAGTGCTACGGTCGCGATAAGAGAAAACCTCAAGGGTCCGTTGGCGCATGATATTCCCTACACACCCTACACCGCGTCGACATTGCAGCGTCTTGCTGAACTGCGGCCCAGGCATCTGGCTGTCATGCATGGTTCTTCGTATAAAGGGGATGGCGCGGCTGCGATTACTGGTTTGGCTTCAGTGATTCAGGCACTTCTGGGCAAACCCTGAAAACGGGCTAACGACTTAGTCGCCCCCGGGCACGCTGAACACGATGCCCTTTTCGATCTTGTTCTTCACGATCTGCAGGAACTCCGACTCTTCCTGCGGCCCCATCGGCAGGCGGGCGATCACGTCCCCATCGGCAAAAATAATCCCCGGCGTATTGCCATACGAAAACAATGCGCCGGTGTAGCGAATGTCTGATATCGGGTAGCCCGGACAACTGTCCACGCTGGGGATATCCCGGTTGTGCAGCATCACGCCAAGCCAGGCCCTGCCCGGCTCGGGGTTACACCAGATGCTCTTCGCGAGGCTGAAGTTCTCCCGGTTGAGACTGCCCGGGAACACCGCGTAGGACAGCTTATGCTTGTGCAGAAAGGTTTCCAGACGCCGGCAAAAACCGCAATCCACCGCGGAATAAACCGCCATGCTGACCGGTGACTCCCTGAACTGAACAACGATACTGCTATGCAAGGGTAATTCGGCGACGGCCCGGGCCCTGATGGCTTTGACCCGGTCGGCCTCGACTGGTGGATTACCCGGTCGAAAATAGGCCCAGGCCTCGCTGAAGCTGTTGGCCAGCATGCTCAGTTCAAGATCAGCCAGAACCGGCGTCTTGGGGTCTTTTTCATCGGCCTTGTTAAGCGAATAAATCCCGCTGAACGGCGTTGCATAACCGCGGTAGTCACCCTTGAGACGCTTGGCTACGTTGGCCTGAAATGCAGCGAGATTATCCTGTTTCTCACCGGCCGCCTGGGCGACCGAAATCAGGCTGGCACTCAAGAGAAGGGCTGCGAACTTGGTCTTCATGGACGCAGCCTAGCGCATCACCTGCGACCAGAAAACCGCTGCGCGGTTGGACATCTCCTGGAGTAACTTGCGATGGCCTCGCCAGCCTTGGCACCGCAATGAACAGGTGTTGGGGTAAGTGACCCGCGTCGCGCTTTACGTTCTCAAGCAGGTTGATGAATCAGGTTGGCTTTTCAGCGGTTTCCCTGGCGATGGCCGATTCAATCAGGCTGGAGGCGAACAGGTTGGCCATGCAAAACGCCAGGAACATGAAAAACCCGGCCTGCAAAGAAGTGCCATTGGTCGTCAGCACCTCCACACCGGCTGCCGCTGCATCTTCGGTGAATTCAAATAACTGGCTTGAAATCAGGCCGTTGAAGCCGACGTAGGCCATGAAGATGGCGATCACCATCACGTCAGCCATCGACCATTTGCCCGACTTGAGGGCAAAAAAGCGCGTCACCACCGAGTTGCGCATTCCCGCCGGGTTATGCATATAGACGAATGACGCCGCCAGCTTGGCCAGCGGGAACAGCACCGAGAAGGTCATGATCAGAATGCCCACCAGGGCCATATCGGCGGTACCGGTCTGGACCAGTATTGCGACCACGTCCAGCACGCTCTTGCTCTGGAAGTAAAACACCTCGTCAGTGAATAACACCGGCTCACCCAGCAACATGAACTGCAGCTCGGAAATGCGCGCCTCCACCTCGATCATCGGCGTCAGCACACCACACAGCATGAGTACCGAGGCGCACAGCGCCAGCAGGCCGAGGCGGGTCTTGTTGACCTCGTGGCGCGTGACCACCACGCAGTAGAACAACAATGCCGAAAGCAGCAATACCGCGGTAACCAACTGCTGAATACGTGGTTGATTATCAGAAATTCTCTGGGTGATGGCGGCATCACAGGCGAG
>JBFKKS010000104.1:0-8408 GCA_041630955.1 Nevskiales bacterium | reverse complement strand
TCAATCGCGTCCTCAACAAGCAGCTGGACACCGTCAAGCGCCAACAAGTGTACAAAGAAGCGGTCGATCAGTGGATTCACAAGGTTAACCGGACCGAGATGCCGACTCGCCCGGATGACCGCTGGTCAGCGGCCTGCGACGGCCCCGAGCCAGAGGCCGGCGCCGATTACACGGTCAGGCTGCCGTCCGCTGGCACCGCGATTACGCGCCTGAGCCTGCCTGCAGCGGAAGAAAAGGAGATGCTTCCACCGCCTAATTTCTTTATCACCCGTGCCATGCCGCTAACAGACGAGTCAGACGAGCAACCGCCACTGGCAGCGTCTGCTTCCGTGGCCGTCACGCCACTACCCGTTACACCGCTGGAGACCCAGCCCGTGGCCACAGCGGATAACGACCCAGGCAGCGAAATCCCGACACCCACCATTGGTGGTTGGCAGATGTACCCGCCGAGACCTCGCGATGAGTCTGCCAGCCGGGTGATAAAACCCAGCAGGGCCACAACCCGAATCAAGGTCGCCAGCAAAGCAAACCCCAAATTAAGGGTTAAGAAGCTGCAACCCGGTTACGTGGAGTCGACCGAACAGCCCAATGTGGCCGTCGCTATCGCGAAAACTGCGCCGGCTGCCCCGGTGCAGGCCGCGCCCAGCCCTATTCAGCCGGAACCCACTACACAAGAAGACCCGACCAACCGCGTGGATGCGTTACCGGCAGCGCTGCGGGAGCTGGCTCCCTATATCCGCAACATAGAACGTCGGTAACAATCGTTTCCCGCGCCCTTGTGCAGGCCGCGTCCTTACCCTAGCTTGATGGCCATTATTTACTGGAGACTTCAATGTCAGACCTCAAAGGCAAGACACTTTTCATCACCGGCGCCACGCGCGGCATCGGCCTGGCGATTGCCAAGCGTGCAGCCGCTGATGGCGCCAACATCACGATTGCCGCCAAGACCACCGAGGCCCACCCCAGGCTAGCTGGCACGATCTATACTGCGGCCGAGGAGATTGAGGCTGCCGGTGGCAAGGCACTGCCGATCAAGACCGACATACGCAATGATGAAGAAGTCATCGCGGCAGTCGAAAAGACCGTGTCGGCGTTCGGCGGAATAGACATCTGCGTGAATAACGCCAGCGCGATTAACCTGGTCGGTACCGAGCAACTCGACATGAAGCGCTATGACCTGATGCACCAGATCAATGGCCGGGGTACCTTCCTCAGCTCCAAGACCTGCATCCCCTATCTGAAAAAGGCCGATAACCCGCATGTGCTGAACCTCGCCCCGCCGTTGGACATGAATGTCAAATGGTTTGAGAAACACGCCGCCTATACGCTGGCCAAGTACAGCATGAGCATTTATGCCTGGGCCATGGCCGCCGAATTCAAAAAGGCCGGCATTGCATTCAATTGCCTGTGGCCTCGAACCACGATCGCGACAGCGGCGGTACAGAACCTGTTGGGAGGCGACCAGATGACGGCACTCAGCCGAACCCCGGACATCATGGGCGATGCAGCTTATGCCATTCTCACCAAGAACAGTCGCGAATTTACGGGCAATTTCTGCATTGATGACATTGTGCTGGCCGAGGCGGGAGTGACCGATTTCGCCAAGTATGCCGCCACCCCCGGTACGCCTTTCTCCAAGCTACTGCCGGACTTTTTTCTTCCCGACAACCTGCCCATTCCCGAAGTCGTCAAAAACAGTTAGCCCGCGCAGATACAAAAAAGCCCCGCTAAGCGGGGCTTTTATTTGCCTGACGGCTATTCGTGTTCCACCTCTGCATCGAAGCCGGCCTCGGCATCGACCGTCGTATCATTGGGTGTCGGGAACAGGCCCTCAATGGCCTCACCGACCTTCTTTACACCCTTACCGGTAGCCTTGGTGACACCCTTGGCCGTTTCCTTGGTCCACTCGGCGCCTTGTTTGGCCTTTTCTGCGGTCCAGTCCACACCGGCCTTGGTTGACTCAGCGGCCTTATCAACCAGAGAAACGTCAGCCTCGGCCTCTGCCGTGGCCTGTGTATTCGGCTTCGCACTTTGTGCTGCCTGTGCCGGCTCTTCGGCCCTGGCCTCGGGCGTCTTTTCCTCTGCCTTGAAGAAACCCTTGATACCGGACCAGGCCCGACTGAAGATATTCTCTTCGGTCTGGACTTCAGCCTCAGCCGCTACCATGCCCTGCTCGGCATAGGCCGGCAGGCTGAACACCATACCCAGCAGCATCAGTAATGCTGTCAACTTGCGTTTCATAGCATCTCCTTGAAGCGCCCTGTCACAGGCCAATAGCCTGCATACAACGGTCATAACAATCTCTCAAGCCTGGGAATAATAGACTAATACCAGTAAAAAGCCCCAACCGTATCCGGCCGGGGCTTGTTTTGAGCCTGGCCGAGCGCTAGTTGCCCAGCTTGACGCCAATCTTGGCATCCACGCCCAGTCCCCTGCCTGCTTCTTCTGCCGCAGCTTCTTCTGCCTCGTCATCAGCCTTGTCGGCCTTCTTGTTGGCCTTGTTCTTGGCAGAATCGGCCTTGTCCTTCATCTTGGACTTGTCCTTGGCAGACTTATCCTTGGCAGCCTTCATGTTGTCCTTGGACTTTTCACGGGCGGCTTCTGCCTTGGCCTGACCTTCAGCCCTGGATTCGGCGGCGTTTTCATGCGCGGCCTCTGACTTGCCCTGGTTCTCCTTGGCTTCGTCTTCACCGCCACCAAAGATATTGCGAATACCGCCCATGGCACGGCTGAAGAAACCGCCTTCTGCCTCAACCTTAGCCTCGCCCTTCACAGCCGCGTGATTATCGGCCAAGGCTGGCATGGTGGCAGTCATGGCAAGCAGCATTACAGCAGTCGTTTTCAATTTCATGGTTATTACCCCGTTGGTTAATGTTTATCCAGCCCCGACAATTGTCAGGGCCGAGCGCTGCGCATTCTGCCTGAATCAGATGAACGCTGCCTGAACAGAGTCCTGTTGTCAGTGAGAATGCCCGTGTCCGGTGGTTCAGGTAATCGCCCAAACCGGTAAAGTAGGGGTTTTGAAGACTAGACGGAATTTATGAACAAGCATGCCAGCCTCGCCGACCGGGACCTGAAAGTCATCTGGCACCCGTGCAGCCAGATGAAGGATCACGAAACCCTGCCCCTGATCGAGGTCGCACGTGGTGAAGGTATATGGCTTGAAGACACCTCGGGCAAGCGTTACCTGGATGCCATCAGTTCCTGGTGGGTCAACATCTTCGGCCATGCACATCCCTACATTGCGAATGCCCTCAGTGAGCAGGCGCACAAGCTCGAACATGTCATTTTTGCCGGTCACACACATGCGCCCGCCGTCGACCTGGCAGAACGCATACTCAAACTGGCCCCGGCAGGCTTCGGCAAGGTCTTCTTTGCCGATAACGGTTCGGCTGCCATCGAGGTGGCGCTGAAAATGAGCTTTCACTACTGGCGTAATCGCGGCCAGCAGCGTACTGGCTTTATCCACCTGTCCAACGCCTATCATGGCGAAACACTCGGGGCACTGAGTGTGGGCGACGTACCGCTGTACAAAGAAACCTATGAACCCCTGCTGCTGAAATCGCAGTGTGTCCCTGGCCCGGACAACTACCAGCGCGAAGCGGGTGAGACAGCTGTCGAACATGCCCGTCGAAGGCTCGCTGATATGCGCCAGGTGCTTGAGGAAAAGGCGCACGAGACCTGCGCCATCATTATTGAGCCCCTGATTCAGTGCGCCGGCCACATGCGCATGTACGACCCCGAATACCTGCGGGGACTGCGCCAGCTTTGTGATGAATACAATGTGCACCTCATCGCCGACGAGATCGCCGTGGGATTTGGTCGCAGTGGCACGATGTTCGCCTGCGAACAGGGGCCGATCAGGCCCGATTTCCTATGCCTGTCCAAGGGATTGACCGGCGGCTGGTTGCCATTGGCACTGGTGCTGACAACCGATGAGGTCTACGACGCCTTTTACGCTGAATACAGCACCCTGAAGGCCTTTCTTCACTCGCACTCCTATACTGGCAACCCGCTGGCCTGCAGTGTCGCCAATGCTACCCTGGATCTGTTTGAGCAACAGGACACGATTCGCCTGAACCAGCGGCTGGCCGAAAAAATGGCTGAGGCCGCGGCCCCGTTTCATGATCACCCGCATGTCGCGGATGTGCGCCAGACCGGCATGGTGCTGGCGATCGAAATGGTCAGGGACAAGACCCGTCGTGAAGCCTACGACTGGCGGGAACGTCGCGGACTTCGGGTCTATCAACATGGCCTGTCGCAGGGGGCATTGCTCAGACCACTGGGCAACGTGGTGTACTGGATGCCGCCCTATGTCATCACCGAGCAGCAGATCGACTGGCTCGCCGGGATCACACGGGAAGGCATTGATCTGGCGACGGCCGACTAGCTACCGTCAATGACATAGGCCGGCACCTGAGTAGGCGGTGGCGTCGGCTGTTCAACAAACGGCAGACCCACCGTGCCGCTGATCGTCAGCTGACCGGGGACCGGCGAGAAAATCGACGTAAACGCCGGATGTTCCGGCATCAGCAGTAATCCGACCTGATCGCCCGGATACAGCCGTGCCGTGACCCCATGCAAACGCCCCAGGCTGGGGTCCTGCGGGTTGTCCCCCCAACGCAGCGGATAGAAGTTGCCCTTGGCCTGGCCGTCAAAATTACGTGGGTCGTCGCGCGGATAATCCTGCGCCAATCCCACGGCATCATTGGGAAAGATGCGAATGGGCATGGCCTGGAAATGCAGTAATTCCGGGGCGCTATCTGCACAATCAGCCGGGTTCTGATCCGGCTGGGGGCGTGACTGACAACGCTTTACCGCGATGCCGGCAAAGAAAATTTCATCTGCGGCCGGGTTGGCTCGAGACACGCTCAGATTGGCAGTGGGAATACCGGCCATCACCTGCGGTGACTGCAAGGTGCTCAAGGCTACGAAGACCACCCGTGGGTCCGTGTCCAGACCCTGTCCGAGTGAGCCCGTCCCGGTGGTAAGCGTGGTGGGCGGCACATCAAAATCCACGCCGCCGACCGGCACCTGCGCCACCGCATCAAATACCGCGCCTTCGCGCGACCACTGATAGGCCGTCGCTCCATCGTTGGTGGTGCCGTTGTCAAAGAAATCATCATTGGTATCCAGCACCAGTGCCGTATCGGCATTGGTCTGGGTAATACAGACCTTGTTCGGGAACACATCGGCGAAATCAAGGGCATTACGCAGCTTGGCATCAAACCACTGTTTTCCAAGCTCGCGGGTGTTGTAACGCCTTGGCTGGTCATTCGTATCGACCCCGCAATGCACGATTTCATCCAGATACATACTGGTGTCCACGCCGGCATAATGGGCCGGCCCAACTTCAGCCAGAGGATGACCCGAGGTTTCACCCAGGTAGTAGACGTCCAGACCGGCATCCTCGAAGCAGCGGGCGTTATCGTAACCCTCGCCCATCGGGAACAGGGTGTCGCCATAACCCTGAATCATGAACAGATCGGCCCGGGGCATACGCTGGGCCACAGCATGGGCCGGCCTGTTAGCTGCGGTCAGGTCATGGGGTTCGTTGTCCGGATCAGCGAATTTCTGGCCGTAGGCCTCGGCATGCCCGTCACAATAGGCAACCGCGCCATTCGGGGCGAGGGTGTTGAAGTTACGCACGGATACCTGGCGCGACTTGTTGTATGGGGTGTCATTGACATCCTGGTTGGCGCCATTGGCCTCGCTATTGGCCTCCACCAGCACGGCGGGCAGGGGCTCCCCATTGCCGCCACCGACGCCCGGCACCGATGATGAAAAGGCGGTCATGACGGTGATCCATGCTGTCTTGGGCGCATCGTTGGGATGCAATGAGGTACGCAAGTCGTGCCAGGTTCCCATGGGCAGAATGGCGTCCACGCGTGGATCGACACTCTGGGCATTGAACTGGAAGGCACCGCCGTAGCTGTAGCCGACCGTACCCAGTGCCACATCGTCATCAAAATCACTCAGGCGCTGATATCCATCCGTGGCCAGTAAGGAGCGCCCCCAACCACTGTCCTGCCCGCAGTTGCCAAACTCGGGGTCGGCATCTTCCATCGCAGTCGCCTGCTCCAAAGGGGCATTTTCTCGCAGGTGGCAAATGGCCCAGTCCACTAGACGGACGAAATCCCAGCCCTCGTTATCCGGCGACATGAGCCCGATCTGCCCACCACTGGCACGCTCGCTGCCATCGATCCCGCCGAAACCGCGCTGGGTGAAACTGATCACCCAGTAACCGCTCTGCCACAGGTCTAGTGCCACTTGTCGATCCAGCTCAGTACCGGGGGGTGAAAAATCCTCGGCCTTGTTGCCGCCAAAACCGTGGCTGTGAACGATCAGGGGGGCATAGCCGGGTTCATCGCTGTCCGGTGACATGCCGGCCAGGGTACGCAGCTTCTCGGGCTGGGGTACAAAGACCTGCATGGCAATCTCGATGCCATCGTGGGTTAAAAAGCCCGTTTCGTAGCAATAGCCCTGCCCTGCTGCGAGGCGTGCCGGTATATCCAGGTGACAGGTGGGCGGTGGTTCCTCAGGCAGTGGCAGCGTGATCGGATTCCCGCCGGTTTTATTTCCCACAGAACCGTTACCGCAACCCGCCAGCAGACCCGCCAGGGCCACCAACCCAATGAGATACCCGATTGGTCTATACATCACCATCATCCGCAATCAGACGCATTTTTGTCATTCAATCATCTTAGGCTGTACCAAAGACCTGCCAATTGGCCCGTTATTGTGTCAGAGAATCTCGACAACGGGCAGCACCGGCCTGGTAATCACGCTAAGATGACCAAAGGTCAATGACGATGGAGGAGGTAGTCATGTCCACGGTCCAGGAAACTTCTACGGCTTATCCGCCGCCCGGCTGGGCAGTCAAAATGCGCGCCGCTTCGGATTACATGTCGGTAGATTTTGGCGGCGGCCCCAGGCCGTGGAAATTCGCGTGGGTGGTCAACTTTCAGAAAGCCGGCACCTTCATCTTTCTGGGTATTTTGATGTGGTATTACGCCGACAAGACACCGGCCGCCACCTCAACTGCCTCATGGCTGCTACTGGCCATGCATGGCACCTACGGGCTGGTCTGGATCCTCAAGGACCTCACCTTCCCCGACCCCAACTGGCAGCGTTACGTCACCATCGGTGGGGGCATTAATGCCTTCCTGTTTGTGCTCGGTCCTTACTGGCTGTTCGGCTGGCTGCTGATTTCCGGCACCTCGGATCCCAGCTACCCACTGCCGGACAATGCCTGGTTCTGCCTCTCCGTCTCACTTTGTATTCTGGGCTGCGTCATCATGATTGCCGCCGATGCCCAGAAGTTTTACACCCTGCGCGTCAAGCGCGGCCTGATCATGGACGGCATGCACAAGTACATTCGTCACCCGAATTACCTGGGCGAGATGATGATCTACGGATCCTTCGCGCTGATGGTGTGGCACTGGATTCCAGTCATCGTGCTGGCCTGGGTGTGGCTCGGCCTGTTTGCCACCAACATGAACATGAAGGAAGCCAGCATGTCACGCTATCCCGAATGGGCAGACTACAAGAAGCGCAGCTGGTGGGTTATCCCCTTCGTACTGTAGACCCTATGCCTGTCTAGCAGGCAGCTCGACTAGGGCTGGCTAAAGGCGGACGGGTCAACCTCGTCGATGGCCAGAATGTATTTCTTGGCCAGTTCAGTATCGCCCTTGGCACGTGCGACATTAAACGCCTCCCACCAGGCCGAGGCCCGGCGAGCCGGATCGATGGTATCGATATTATTTTCGATTAATTCGATGGCCTCATTGAAATAATGCTTGGCCCTGAGTTGTACGCTTTGATGAACGATTTCTTCGTCTGGTTGAAGACCCATACTGACTGACATTGCACACCCCCATGTACGTGTGATTCCACTGGTACTGATTCAGTACCAACCCGATAGCTGGATACATGATGGCTTGCCTAATCCGGTGTGTATGTGACCGTCGTCACACTAGGCAAAAAAAATCTTTCAGGACGGTCGGCTGATCCTTACAGCCATGCGCCAACCCGCCCTGTTTCAGACGCAGACTGACTCAAGCAGCGGGGCGCGCCTAGCGTGTTTTCGCGGCACCCCGCAGGCCGGTGACGACAGCGTCTTTCAGGTCCAGCGGGATAGAGCGACGAATGCGCTTGATGGTACTGGCACGCATGCGCTGCTTGGTGCCGCGATGGGCCCACATGTCCAGCTTCGCCAGTTCCTGGGCCTTCTCCCAGGCACGATTTGATAGCTCGGACGGCGCCACCAACTCGTCAAAGAACCCGGCTTCCCTTGCCTCTTCGACCGAAAAGTACTGCGCCAGGACGCCCGCTTTCTGGAAATCCGCCGGGCGCAGGCGCAAACGCAACATCTCCTCGGCGACACGTGGCAGTTTCATGCCAATGGC
>JBFKKS010000103.1:0-8442 GCA_041630955.1 Nevskiales bacterium | reverse complement strand
TCGGTCGCATCTTCGGGGGACAGCGCCACACCGGTAGTGGTCGGCAGGTAGAGTTTGTCCCCGAGAAGAGGGAAGGGTTCGTTGATGAAAGTGAGCAGTCCCTCACTCACTGCTTCGGCTTCTTCTCGGTTGCCAATCGAGCGCAGCACGATGGCAAAGTCACCTCCACCAAGGTATGCCGCAAAATCGTCGTCAGACAGTTCCTGCTGGATTCGTTCGCCAAGGGTGCTCAATATGAGTTCTTCTATGTCACCGCCGAGTGAGCGCAGCAGGGTTTCAAAATCCTCGATGGCAAGCAGTATGAGTGCGAGGGGCTCGCCACTGTTGTGGCTATAGTTAGCCGCTCGCTCCAATTGGTCGCTGAAGGCGGCGGCAGTTAGCAGGCCTGTGATTTCGTCCATGCGTCGGGCTCGTTCACGAGATTGCTGCATGGCCTTCTGGTCACTGATGTCATCATGAATTGAAATGTAATGGGTGATGCGTCCCCCCTGGCTCATCACTGGGCTGACGGTTTGATGGATTGTGTATAGCTCGCCATTGCGATCCCGGTCGATGGTTTCACCACGCCATACCTTGCCGGCCTGAATGGTTCGCCAAAGGTTCTGGTAGTACCTCAGGCCCTGTTTGCCAGACTGCAGAAAGCGTGGATTGCGACCCACGATTTCTTCCATTGGATGAGCGGAAATACGTGCAAAGGCAGGATTGGCCCACTGAATGTTCCCTTCAGTGTTGGTGATGAAGACCGCGTTGCCGGCACTGTCTACGGCCTGGCAAATCATGCGGCGCTCCTCGCTCTGACCGGCCGTGATACAAAGTGCGAGTAGCCGCCGGGTAATGCCACCCAGGGCTTGCAGGTTAAGACTGTCCTGAAAGCTATCCTTGTGAGCGCTGGCGAAGACGATTACCCAATGTTCCTGACGTTCAGCGGTACCAAGCTGAAGCGGCCATGCAGCAAGCGCGGCAATATGTTGCCTGACAGCGGCCTTACGCCACGGCATAAAGCCCTTGTCAGTTACCTTTGTGATGGCCAATTCCCCTTTGCGCAGCGCTTGTCCGGCGGGCCCGTTACCTGTTGAAACCTTGTCGTTACGTTCCGGCACGTGGCGCAGTTCCTGGGACAGGGGGCCATCATTGGAAGCGGCTTTCAGGACTATGTTGCCGTCAGCATTGAGCTGTCCCATCCAGACGAAAGGCAGACTCAGTGCGTCTGCCAGGCCTACGCAAAGATCGTTCAGCAAGGCCGTGCGCGCGGTGCCTTCGGCAACCTGGCGGTAAGCTTCGCCAAAAATGATATCCAGCCGGCAGGATTGGCCCACGAGTGTCAGGTCTGCCAGCGAAACAATCAGTGGCTCTTTGTCTGATTCGGACAGGTGTACAGTGGCATGCACCAGGCAGCCACCAAATTCCGGTCTTAATCCCAGCACCTGGGTCGGGACATCAGATCGCCCAAAGTCACCCTGGTAAAAACCAAGTGCGGCCGCGTCTTGCTGCAAATTGGGGGCTTCCACGAAGATTTCAGACAAACGCATCTTTGTGAGCTTGCCCTGGCTCGTACCCAGTAACGCTTCGGCCTTGGGGTTGACGGAGATGATTTCTCCCTCCCTGTTAGCCAGCAACAGCGCCGTTGGCACGTGTTCGTATAACCAGCCGAAGGATTTGTTTTTGAACACCATCACATTTCCTCGTGAAGGGTTTTAGTTTCTGCCCAAGCGGGCAAGCTCACATTGACCTGTATCAATCGAAATGCAGATTTCCACTTGCCTAGAAATGGTTGATCAGAAAAGCCAGCAGGATGATTTGTGGCAAGGTGATCAGTGGTAGATAAAGGGCGATTTTCCATGAGCCAGTTGTGTCTTTAAGGGACATGATTTCGGTGTAATCGGTAGATACACCTCCCATAAGAAACGCAAAACTGTTGCCCGGCGCCCGCGCGCGATTCAACAGGTCAGCAGCGAGTGGGGTCGAGCCCTCGGAACACACTTCGATGACAGTGGCAGCCACGATGGTCATGCCGAGTCCGAGCAGACTGGGGCCAAAAAGATTCTGGAACATGTCGGCTGGCATCAGGGCGCGAATGGCTGCCGCCAGCACGATGCCAAACAGAATCCAGCGCAACACCATGCGCGAACCAAGCAGGCCCTCCCACAGAATCCTGCCCACCAGTGCTGGCGTCCAATGGATGGTTTGCCAGTGCTGCCGCGCCTCTCGCATGAAGTTGAAGTCGGGCGGTAACACGGTGGTGTGTGGGTTCGCGGGCAATGTTTTTCGCTCGACCAGGTGGTTCACGATGATTCCGGTCAGGAAAGCAATAACCAGCGAAAGAAAAATGAACAACAGGGTCCAGTTCACACCAATGAGTCCGAACAGGATCAGCGTCAGTGAGAAGGAGTTCCACGGGCTGGCGATCAGGAAGGCCATGGTCTGACCGAGCGTCGCGCCGCGCTCGTAAAGCTTCATGCCCACCATCAGGATGCCATGACTGCAGAGATCCAGAAGCACGCCGGCTGCTGCAGCACGCAGGATGCCGTTAGCACCTTGACCGCTCCCCAGCAGGGCCATGACCAGTTCGCGTGGTACGCGCCCCAGGGCACCCACAAACAGGATGCCAAGCGCCACGCCCCACCAGACCGCATTGACCATTTCAAAGGCGGTTGATGCCGCGGTACTCACCGCGCCAGCTGGTTGCAAAAGAAAATGCGCAACGTACAGGGTTGCGACAGTCAGCAGCGAACCCCACAACAGCCAGTCAGGCCGTTGCGGGGTGTGTGGTGATGCAGTGTGGGAATGACAGGACTTTTCTGCCTGCCGGTCGTTCATGGTTCTAGTCGTCCGAACTGAGCTTCTCGCGTATGCGGCTGTAGCCTGCTCGAATATCCTTCATGATCGATTCGCCCATATCACCAAAGTCGTCTGCAATATCCTCAAAGTCGTCTCCCAGGGCCTCGGTCACCACTTCCACATCGTGTCCGAGTCGTTTGGCGTTGGCCTTGAGTTCGGCCCACTTGTGCTCAAGGTTTTGCCAGTCTTCGCTTAATTCTTCCTTGAGATCCATAGCCGCGAGATGCATTCTCACTTTCAGGTCATCGCGCTCTGTTTTGAGCGCATTCAGCAATTGTTTGGTTGCATCACTTACTTCGTTCATGTCCATGCTCCTTGCTAGTTTAGGTGTATGAGAAGAATAGACATCCGCGTTGTTCAGTGCTTTGATGCAGGTCAAGCTTGTCGAGCCTGATTTGACTAAGCTTTTGATATGCAAACAGAAGCAGGGAACCCTGTAAGGCAAACGCCTGCCGCACAGGTCACAGTAAGGCGCAAGCCGTTCTGGCAGCCCGTTCTCAGGCCAGCGCAGCAACGGCGTTTACCGCATGACCTCCACCCTTTACGGGCCTACAAAACGGCAAAAACCTTTGATCAGGGTTTGTCCGGGCCAGCCTACGAGAACCTGATTCGGCGTATTGATCAGGCGCCGTTTCACAGGGACACAGTGGCAACCCCGTTTTTTGACGGTCGAAGCGCTTTCAACGCCATGCTTGAAGCCATCAACGGCGCCAGTCAGGAGATACTGGTTGAGGCCTACGTACTTCGCGATGACGATACCGGGCGTGATTTTCTCGCCGCGCTGGAATCTGCCGTGGGGCGCGGTGTGGAAGTGAAAGTGCTGGCGGATGCTTTTGGTTCTTCGAGTACGCGCAAGGATTTCTGGGCCTTGCTGAAGCGCAGTGGCAGCCACATCCGGCTGTTTAGAAAACCACGCTATGCACCGCTTGGCCTGATGCCGGTACTGGATCACCGCAAGCTCCTGATTGTTGACCGGCGGCTGGCGTTTACCGGTGGTATGAACATAGCCGATGAATATCGCCATGGGCGTCCAGGCGAGTTGGCCTGGCGCGATACCCACGTGATGCTGCAGGGCGGCGTGGTCTGGGAACTGGTGATTATTTTTTCAGAGAGCTGGCTGGCAGCGGGTGGTGATCCGCTGCATTGCGATGGCCTGAATCCCGAACAGGGCAATGGCGTGCGAACGCTGGTGCTGGATGCCCGTCCCGGCCGTGGACACAGTGAGGTATTTGCTTCCTATGCCGCCACCCTCGGGGGAGTGCGAAAAAACCTTTGGATCACCAATGCCTACTTTGCACCGGGTTGGCGGATGATTCGCATGCTCAAAGCCACCGCCCGGCGTGGTGTGGACGTGCGCCTGATGTTACCGGGTAAAAGTGATATTCCCATTATTCGCACGGCGACACAGAGTTATTACGCTGAGTGCCTGCGTGCGGGAATCCGCATTTTCGAATACCAGCCTTCCGTGCTGCATGCCAAGACACTGGTGGCGGACGGGCAGGTGGCCATCATTGGGTCCACCAATTTTGATTTCCGGTCTTTTAACTTCAATGCGGAATGCAATGTGCTGATGCACGATGCAGGCATTGCCGCCCAACTTGAAGAGGCCTTCAGGCAGGACATGGAGCAGGCATGCGAGATCACGAGAGCCGAATGGCAACAGCAGCCCTGGTGGCGACGCCTGCTGGCCTGGATGGCAAGGCGCATGGTGTTTCTTATGTAGTTTCCGCACTTGACCCAGATCATCGCAGGTTGGAATCTGGACATTGATAATGAGCACAAGGCCAATTGCCTGAGGGAACAAAATGCAGAACATCAAGAAAATATTACTGGCAACCGATTTCTCGGACACCGCCGGCCTGGCACTGGAACATGCTGCCATGCTGGCCGGGCGCAACAATGCCGAGTTGCATGTGTTGCATGTCAATGTCGAAGCGGTTCAGGTCTATGGTCTTGGCGGATTGCCCTTGCCCACGGAGATTACGCCCGAGGTCAAGGAGGCCGCCGAGAAGCATATTGAGTCCTTCACCAGCAAGGTCGAGATCCCGGTTGTGACTGCAGTGGAATGGGGTTTTTCTGCCTCTATTGAGGTCAACAAATACGCGTCTGAACATGGTGTTGATTTGATCGTGCTGGGTACGCATGCGCGTACCGGTATACGGCGTTTCTTCCTGGGCAGCGTCGCCGCAGAGGTGCTGCGTACGGCCACACGGCCCGTGCTGATCGTTGGTCCTGACCAGAAGCTGAGTGGCATGGCCTACCGGCATATTGTGGTCGGCGTCGATTTCTCTACACCTTCCAAGGAGGCACTGGAAACGGCTGGCTGCCTTGCGGCAAAAAACCAAACACTGCTCAGTGCACTACATGTAATCGACTCTGCCACATTACCGCCTTATTACCCCAACGAATTTGCCGATGCTGACCAGAATAAGGCGAGGGACAGCTTCGCAGAGGCACTGGCCGGGATGTCACTGCCGGTGCAGGTAGACAAGGTGATTGTCACGGGCACGCCGCACCTGGAACTGGTGAAGTTCGCCAATGAGCACGAGGCTGATTTGATGGTGGTAGCGGCCACCGGTCTGGGAAAGATCGACCAATGGCTGCTTGGTAGTGTGACCGAAAGGGTGGTGCGCTCGGCCCCCTGCAGTGTTCTGGTCTACCGCGCCCCAGAGAAGGATAGCGGCTGAGAAAATGCATGGATCGGCCAGCGACCCATTGTGTAGTCCTGGCAATTGGTAGCCGGGCATTGCGAGCAACATAAAGCATGCAACTGGAACAGTTGGTCATCCTGTTTATTACACTGGGCCTGTTGTTCCTGATTGGTCTGGCCACCGATGTTCTGGGTCAGCGCACGCGCCTGCCCAGGGTGACGCTGCTCCTGCTGTTTGGTTTGGCCATTGGTCCCGACGGCCTTGCGCTGTTACCGAGCATGGAGGCTGCATGGACAGAGGCAGTATCCCGCATAGCCCTGGTCATGGTGGGCTTCCTGCTAGGCGAGAAGTTAACGGTCAGGCATCTCCGACGCATGGGGCACATGGTGCTTTCGGTCAGCTTGCTCGTCACACTGGTTACCGTGGTCATGGTGTTTGCCGGCCTCGTTCTGCTGGGTGTCGATTGGCGCCTGGCCTTGCTGCTAGGCGGAATGGCCACGGCGACCGACCCGGCTGCCACCGTCGATGTCGTGCACGAGGCGCGTGCTTCAGGACATTCCACCAGGGTGTTGTTGGGTAGCGTTGCACTGGATGATGTCTGGGGCCTGTTGATTTTCAGTTTCTTTATGACGCTGCTGGTATCGGTCAACGGCGGTGTCTTCAGCCTGATCACGATCTCGCATGGTCTGTGGGACATCGGTGGCTCGATAGCCGTGGGGCTGGGGCTGGGCATACCGATGGCATTGCTCTGCGGCCGCATACGGCCGGGCGAACCGACCCAGGCAGAGGCACTGGGGTTTGTTTTTCTCTGTGCCGGGATCGCAATGTGGCTGGATGTGTCCTATATCCTGGCGGCCATCGTACTCGGCATGACAGTGGCCAACCTTGCCCGGCATCACAAATACCCCTTTCATGAAATTGAAGGCATTGAATGGCCATTCCTGATTCTGTTCTTTGTTTTGGCTGGTGCGGCGCTTGATTGGCAGTCCATCGGCGGTGCCGGCCTGGTACTGTTTGGCTATCTCGTGATGCGCGTGATTGGTCGCCTGGTAGGCGGGTGGCTGGGCGTTACGCTGGTGGGCGGTTCGGCTGTTCAGAAGCGCTGGATGGGTGCGGCACTGCTGCCCCAGGCAGGTGTCGCGGTTGGTATGGCGCTGGTCAGCGCGCAACGTTTTCCCGAGTATGCCGAAATCCTGCTGTCCATCGCTGTTGCCGGTACGGTCGTGTTTGAATTGCTCGGGCCGATCTTTACTCGCCTGGCCCTGGTGAGACTGGGCGAGGCTGAGGCGGTCGATATAGGCGCCTCGGTGCCAACCAAAGACAATAGAACAGGTGGTGCAGGTGGGTGAATCGTTACGCGTCACCGTGAAAACAGGGCTGCTAACCTTGACCCATATCAACACGGTCAAGGGTCTGGGGTCTTATAAAGGCTGTGACTGACAGGGAAAGTATATGAACGCATGTTTCAAATGGACTCGCTTAGGCCTGCTGGGTGCTGTGGTACTCACCAGCACGGCCATTCATGCCAGGGATGACATCATTGCCAACCACCTGGTTGAAACCGTAAAAGCCTGCATTGCCTGCCATGGGCCGGGCGGCAACAGCCAGATTCCCATGATCCCGAGTATTGGGGGTCTGCCGGCAGGCTATCTGCGTGAAGCGATGACCACCTTCCAGGAGCGTCAGCGGCCATGTCCGGAAATGCAGCTATGGCAGGGTGACCGGCCCGGCAAAATCACCGACATGTGCGAAATCGCATCCGATCTGAGTTATCAGGATATCGATACGTTGTCCGTCTTTTTCTCGTCCCAGCCTTTCATTCCCGTGCAGCAGACCTATGACCCGGTGCTGGCGAATCGCGGGCGAGTTTTGCACCAGGTGTTATGCGAGGAATGCCATACCCGTAATGGTAGCCGGCCCGATGCCGATGCCGCGGTGCTGGCCGGTCAGTGGAAATCCTACCTGCAGTCGGTATTAATGGATTTCCGCCTGGGAGAGCGGCGCATGATCGAGGATATGGCCAAGAGCTTTAAAAAGCTCGAAGAGAAAGACTATGAAGCCCTGGTGCATTTCTACGCCAGTCAGCAGTGACTTGTTGAGTTGGTTTCAGATGATCAGGCTGGCTGTTAACCACAGTATGCCCAGCATGTGATTCGTCAGCGTCTGACGAATCAGCCCGGTCAACTGGCTGCGGGATTGGGCGATCTGCGCGCCTCCGCGAAGCTTGCGCAGTGACATCAGTAACAGGATAGCCGGCAGCAACAACGCCCACCAGGAAAAAAGCTGTATCCACGCCAGGTAAGCGATCAGTCCCAGGGCGGTCAGGTTGAGCAGGGCGTAGAGCAAAAGGGAACGCGCTGGCCCCAGGCGCACCACCAACGTGCGTTTGCCACTCTGCTCATCCGCGCCGGCATCCGGTATTTCATTGATCAGCAGGATGCAGCTGACCCAGATGCTCGCTGGCAGGGCAAGTAAGACTGGCTCAAAAGCCCACTGATGGGTCTGTAACCAGGCAGCGCCGATCACGGGCAGTAGACCCGCACCAACGCCTACCGCCACTTCACCCAGGCCACGGTTGACCAGCGCAACGGGAGGAATCGAGTAGAGCAGCCCTAATCCAAGCCCGGCAATGCCGAGCCACAGCACCACGCCTCCTTCACGTAAAACAAGCAGGCTACCCAGGGCTGCGGCAATCACGCCCAGTACGATCGCCCAGTTGCGCATCTGGCCCCGGCTAAGTATGGAATCCTGAATGAAGCGAGAGCCGCCGGAATAGGGGGAAATATGCTGCCGGTTGATGCGGTCCGTACCGTTGATGTCGTCGCAGACATCATTCACCACGTTGATACAGGCGTGTACGCATACGATTGTCAGCATGGCCAGCAGAAAACTGATCAGGTTCAGGTTGCCGGTTTGGGTTGCACCCCAGGCTGTGCCCAGTATCACCGGCAGC
>JBFKKS010000102.1:0-8455 GCA_041630955.1 Nevskiales bacterium | reverse complement strand
TCAGCGCTGATGAGTGGCATCAGCCCCCCCGCGCTGCGTAGGTAGAACAGGAACTGCAGCATGGATAACTCACTGGGCTCCGTGGCAAAGATTGCATGCACTGCGGCAGTGAACAGGCTGCGTGTCAGGCGGCTTTTGACCTTGCGCTGCATCCAGTGTTCGACCGTGATGTGATCCCAGGCAGCCGCATCCCTGGAATCCTCAGGCGCCTCGGTCAGTATGCGCCGGGCCAGGGCATCAAGACGCCAGATCGAAATCTGCAGATCAAGCAGTGACAGCAAGGGCAGGCCGGGAATATTGCCGCTAAAGCGTCGTGTTTTGCCATGCAGGCGTAACAGGTTGGCGCCCTGTTGAGGCTGGGGCCACAGTGACAGTTTGAGTTCGGCGCTTAAGGCCAGTGCACGATCCTGTCCGGGGCCCAGCCATTGACCGCCGACGTCAATCGGCATGCCGCATTCTGCCGTTTTGGTATACGTGCGTCCGCCCAGCCGATCTCTGGCTTCAAGCAATAAGACTTTTTGACCGGCCTCGGCCAGCGTTCGCGCCGCGCGTGTACCGGCAACGCCGCCACCGACAATGATGCAGTCCCAGAATGCCACTTGACTCATGTAGTACCCTGGCCGCAGATCGGCCGGTTAAACGAGGATGTGCAGACTATTCCATAACTGCCTGTGCTGGGCCAGCCTGTTCAAGCGTACGGGCTTGTGGCTTGGAAGGTTCCTTGGCCGGTGCTCGCCTGTGGATGATGCAGACCTGCTTGGGGTTGACGCCATTGGTAGCCTGTTTGCGCCAGTAGAGTCCCAGGCGGCTGTAGGGCAGGCGACGTGGCTTACGCCGAATGACCCACAGCTGACCGTCGAGCCATTGCTGAGCCATCTGGTCCGCAGCGACAGGATCGGGCTCTTCGGCACATAGCGCCTCAAACAGCCTGACCTCGACTTCATTGCGACTGCGTTGCAATTGGTGGCGGAAGTCGGTGTCAAACAGCGCTCGATGGTGGATCGGCTCGCTGCGTGCCCACAAGGTTTTTTCCAGGCCCAGATCCGGTTCGCTGAGCACGGTGTAGTTTTGTTCGAAGTCGAAGTCGACCGGTCGGAAGATGCTCAGGCAGGGCGCTGATGTACCCGTGAACAAGGATTTGACGCCATCCTCACTGAGGTGGGCGATCATTGAGCCGCAGGTCTGACTGCGGCGTACCGGACCCGTGGCATGCATGCATATGTCTGCATTGCTGCCATCCAACGGGCCGCGGGTTTTTCCATCCTTCTTGCTGGTCTGATCATGTGTATGGGTGCGCAGGTGGTTTGCAAGGTCCTGCAGGCTCATGGGCTTGCCGAGCTTTTCATCCAGCCATTTCACACTACAGGCCAGGCGCTCATGCGCGCGGGCCAGTTTGGGCATCGTGCGTGTATCAAAAGTGGCTGCAAAGTCCAGGCGGTTGTTCACCTTGACCGCACGTTTCTTCATGTAGGCAAAGGTTTCGAGTTCTGCTGAGTTCAGGTCGTAGTTGTTACCAATGGTGAGGCAGTTGGATATGGCAGCGGACTGCTGAACTTTCTTGGCCACCCACTGTTTCTGCACGGTTTCCAGAACCCATGCTTCATGCTTGTCTGCAATAATGAAGCTGTTGTCGTAATGGAATTTTCCATCACGATAACCGGCAGGGCCACCCTGGCCTACTTGCTCAATAAGGCGGGTCATGACTTTCAAGGCTTCGGCGGCACTATCGGCACGTTCCAGTCCCAGGCGAACGAGGTCCATTCCCAGCATGCCGGGCTTGGCACTGCGTACCCGCGAGAAGATGGCTTCATTCCCGATGACCACGCCGTGTTCGTTGATGCCCATTTCGGCACCCCACATCCAGTGTGGCTTGGACAAAATGACGGCATGCCGGTCGGGAACCTGCCGAATCGGTATATGGGTCAGCTTGACGGCACGACTACGGTCGCCCCGGACCGCCGGCAGACGCACAACGACTTGGGCCTCGCCTGGCTCGCGATCCGAATTCTTGCCAAACCAGACACCTTCGTCGTTAACAATAACTACTGTGTCGCACATAATCATTTCCTGCTAGTGATGCGATATTGATCGATATGGCCGAGTATAAGCACTAATTTTCTTTTCCGTGCAAGCGTCAGCCGAGTCTTACAGCCCCAAGAGCAGAAGTCTTATGCAGCATATTCTTACCCACTCGGGAACCCAGTTGGCAGCCATGATTCGACGTGGTGAATTAAGCTCTGTCGAAATCGTGGATGCGCATATTCAGCACATCCAGAGAGTCAATCCAAAGCTCAATGCGATCGTGTTTGAACGCTTCGCTGAAGCGCGTGCAGAGGCCGTATTGGCGGACGAGGCAATTGCGAAAAAGCAAAAGAACCTTCCGCCTCTTCATGGTGTGCCCTGCACGATCAAGGAGAATTTTGAACTGATTGGCACGCCGCAGGCTTCCGGCTTGGTATCACGTCAACACATCTTTAATAGTGAAGACGCACCGACGGTAGCGCGTATACGGGCCGCAGGCGGGATTCCGCTGGGTGTAACCAACACCTCGGAGCTGTGCATGTGGATGGAATCCAATAACCGGGTTTACGGCCGAACCAATAACCCCTACAACCCGGCCCATATCGTTGGCGGGTCATCAGGTGGGGAGGGCGCCATCATTGGGGCGGGTGGTTCGCCCTTTGGCCTGGGTGCAGATGTTGGTGGTTCGATTCGCATGCCTGCTTATTTCAATGGTGTGTTCGGTCACAAGCCCACGCCCGGTATCGTGCCAAACACCGGCCAGGTGCCGATGCCGTCTGGTGACATACTTAAATATTGTGTAACCGGCCCGCTGGCACGGCGTGCCGAGGACCTGATGCCACTGTTGCGTGTTCTGGCCGGTCCGGATGACGGGGATCCACTGGCGCAGCCGGTCGAACTGGGCGACCCGGCGCAGGTAGACCTGAGCAAGCTGCACCTGATCAGTATTCGGGGAAATGGGCGGCAGCGCGTGAGTCGTGAGCTGCGCGATGCCCAGATGCACTGTGAGAATGCGCTGCAGGCCGCGATGGGCAGCGTGCATATTACTCGCCTTAAAGGATTGAAAAAGTCCTTTGAAATATGGAGCGCAATGATGGGCGCGGCCAATGGTGAGGCTTTTATCAGCCAGTTGGGTGAAGGCAAACCCATTACGCTTGGCAAGGAATTAGGCAGGTGGATGATGCGCCGTTCGAATCACACCCTGCCAGCACTTGCCCTGGCCGGGGCAGAGAAAGTGCCTATGCCGAAGAAGTACCTGGCACTCGGCCAAAGTCTTCGCCAGGAAATGCTGGAACTGCTGGGGGATAACGGCGTTCTGCTGTATCCATCTTATACCTGCGTGGCACCTAAACATTACGTGCCCATGGCGCGAACCTTTGACTGGGTCTACACGGGCATCCTGAATGTGATGCAGCTGCCTGCCACGCAGGTGCCCCTGGGCCTGAACAACAAAGGCCTGCCACTGGGCATTCAGGTAGCCGCCGCGCCAGGCAACGATCACCTCACCATTGCCGTAGCCCTGGAACTGGAACGGCGCTTTGGTGGCTGGGTGCCACCTTGGCAAGCGCGGCTCAATGTTTAGCTGAAAGCAGGGCGCAGGCCCTGCTGTCAATTGACCCTCTGTCTGATAACTATCGTCAACTAGTTTGATGGCACACCGTCGCAGTACTGTTGTGCATCCTGCGTGGGGAAGCCAAGGAACCAGGCACCAGGTAGTAAGTACAAGGCATAATTATCATCAGGGTCGCAGCTGTTACCACCATCCGCATTTTTCGCGAGCAGACTGGCGAATTTGCTGGCTGCTTTGTCCACCTTCGATTGCAACTTGGCATCAAATTTTGGGTCAGGCCCTTTCTTGCAGCCACGCAGGTAACCCTTTACGTAGTGCTTATTGGCTATCTGACTCATCTTGGTGAAGGAGATTTCGCATTTTTGCGCGGTGGTTAATTTCGCAGCGGAGGCGGTGCCGAAAGGAACAAGGCAGAGGCTTGCGGCCACCAGGGTCATTCTGAGTGTTTTCATGATTCAGTCATCCTTGATTTGCTTGCGTTGGTTGTTAATCCGTTTAACAACACTTTACGAATAGTTCACGGCCCTTATTTAGTCAATACAAATTATTTGCCACACGGGTGTGCAGGCTTGTTGCGGGGTTGCTGGTTCATTGAGCAGCATCTGGGCTATGATTGATTTACCTATAAATTCTATCTGTGTCGTGACGCGCGTCGCATGAGCACAGTTTGCCGGAGAGAGATGATGACCCCCATTAAGCGCCTGTGGCTGGCGAGCGCCTGCCTTTTTGTTTTGGCCCTGTCCGCTTGTGGTGGCGGAGGTGGTGGTGGCAAGGACGGCACGACCACTGGCAGTTCCACGGCGAAGACCCACAAGATTTGTGGGCCCGAGTCCCAGAAGCAGGCACTGATTGCTTTCTTCGAGGCGCGAGAAGGCGACACGATCGAGTTCTGTGAAGGTCAGCATGATTTCACTACCGGTCTGACCATGACCGGCAAGCGTGGCATTACCATACGCGGCGCGGGTATGGACAAGACGATTCTGTCCTTCGCCAACAGCCCGGCGCAGGACGGCATTAACGTTAACCAGACCGATGGCTTCACGATTGAAGACATTACGGTTTATGACGCTCCGGGCAATGGTGTACGCGTTTTCCGTTCGGAACACGTCACGTTCAGCCGTGTGAAAATCGGCTGGTCGAACGCTGATCCGGTTTCGCCCAACTACGATCCAAGCATGGAGTCATGGAAGGACAACGGTGCCTACGCCTTCTACCCGGTGGTATCGCGTTATATCCTGATTGAGGACTCGGTATCGGTGGGTTCATCCGATGCAGGTGTGTATATAGGCCAGTCGAGCGACATCCTGGTCCGGCGCACCGAGGCCTTCCATAACGTGGCCGGCTTTGAGTTCGAGAATACCTACCGCGCTGAGTATGTCGACAACATTGCCCATAGCAATGTTGGCGGTTTCCTGGTCTTTGACCTGCCTGGTCGCGTGCAGTTTGGCGAGAAGAACCTCGTCCATCGCAACAAGACCTACAACAACAACATTCCCCAGTTTGCACCACGTGGTTCGATCGTCGCCGTGATTCCGCCGGGTACCGGCATGCTCATGGTGGCCACCGACCAGGTTGAGGTGTACGACAACGAAATCTACGACAATGACACCGTGGGCATAGCCATCGTGAACTATGGCCTGGCAGATCCGAACGAGCCTGCCACCAACTACGACTTCTACCCGGAAGGCATTCACGTCTATAACAATGTGTTCCGCAACAACGGCACCAACCCGTCCCTGCCGGACACCGAGCGCAGTGGTTGCCTGGGCGACCCCAATAACCCGATCATCGGCTTGCCCGGACTGGGTGAGAACCCGGAATGCCTGGCGGATAATGCAACGGTATTGCCGACCATCCTTCTGGTAAAGAATGCGGGCAAGGGTGCTCACATCTTCTTTGATGGTGGTGAAGACGTTCCCAACGACTGCGACCAGATTCCGGTGGATCGTGACGGCATTCCGCTGACCGAACCCAACCCGAATGAAAAAGACCGTCCCGAACCCCGCACCGACGAGCGTGGCCGTCCGAATCTGTACCAGTTCGACCCGATTCCGGTTTGCAAATGGAATGCCTGGAAATTCGATGAACAGGGCCAGCTGAAAAAACCGGAAAACGGGTTGTGTATCGAAAACAACAGTTTCGAAAATACAACCAATCCGACGATCGATCCCTATTCCAATGTGCATTTTTCCACGCCGGATCCCACTGACCCGGCCAACCTGGAACCGGCGGACAACACGATACCCACGGACTGTCCGATCGTGGCGCCGGAAATCCTGCCGCAATATGTTCCGGCACTGCCGAGCTTCAAGGCCAAGCCAGGCCGTGATCCCCGTCCGAGCAAGGCCGACATCAATCGCGTGTGCAGTGCTGGTGAACCCGGCGAGATCAACATGGAAGCGGTGCTCAACTATAACTGCCCACGCCTGGAGCAGTATGGCCTGTACAAGGACGAAACCGACCCACGCAAGGGAGCAACCGCACCGGGTATTCCATTCGACCTGAACAGCATCCTGTTCTCGGATTATGCGTCCAAGTACCGTTTCCTGTTCCTGCCGAAGAACAGTAATGGTCAGCCAATCAAGGCCAAGTATCAGGACTCCCAGAACTGCGACACGCTGAATATCTATGACTGCTATTCGCAGTCACTCAAGTTCCCGGTTGGCACAGTGCTTTCCAAGACTTTTGCCTTTAAGGACGGCGAGAACGAGGAAGTCATCGAAACCCGCTTGTTGATCAAGCGCCAGAATGCGGATGGCTCGGTTTACTGGGTGGGCCTGCCGTACGAATGGACGGTGAAGGATGGCAAGAAGGTTGCCCTGTTAAAGATCGAGGGTAATACCAAGTCGGTTACCTGGGACTATCCGGACCCGGATCCGGAAGTGGTCGATGGCCTGGGTGAGCGCCGCCAGTACAGCGGATCGACTGATCGCTATGCCGTGCCTGACGCCGGTGCCTGCATCTTGTGCCATAACGGTGACGATCTGGAAGCCGGCTCACCGCCCATCGGGCCCAAGGTACGTAATTTGAATCGCGACTACGATTACGGTGGCAATATCGGCGTGATGAACCAGCTTGCATACATGCAGATGAAGGGGCTGCTGAATCTGCCAGACGATCCAGCGAACCTTGAAAAACTGCCCAAGTGGGATATCGCCGGTAGTACCGGTGAGACACCTAATTCTCCGGCTGATATTCACCATCGCGCCCGGGCTTACCTGGAAGTGAATTGCTATCACTGCCATAACCCGGCGGGCAATGCCCAGAATTCGGGCCTGGTGCTCGACTTCTTCACCAACCCGATGACGCAGCGGCAAGGCATCTGCAAGGCGCCAATTGCAGCAGGCAAGGCGGCCGATTTCGGTGCCTATGACATTCAGCCGGGTAACGCTGCTCAGTCGATCCTGCCTCTGCGTGTGGCGACAACTGAGTCAGGAGCCATGATGCCGCCGCTGGCACGCAGCGTGGCGCATGCCGAAGTGGTCGAGTTGCTGATGGACTGGGTAGACAACGTGGTGACCGGCTTTGCCGACCCGGATGCCAATAGCTGCGGTACGAGCGGTGGGCTGCCCCTGCCATCGACTGTCTTGCCATCCGAGCAACGCATCGAACCCACACCGGCGCAAAAGGCACCGTTTGGCTAGACGACTATATATATGGAAATGGCGCTGGATGCCGGTTGACCCGGCATCCAGCCGTGCCAGCAGCAGGGCCGGGTTTGTTGAATTAACAGCATAGGTGGCTGTCTGAATGATTGGATGGCCTGCCTCGAGGGCGGACAAGACGGGATTCGAAGCCTGGCCAGCCACCTTTGAGACTCACTCGATGGCGGCTGGTCTGCGGTTTTTAAAGCGGTTTTCCCTTTAACAGGAAACCTTGCTTGTCATCAGGCTTGCCCTTGGCCGGCAATTTATGCTGCAATACAGCAATTAGATGACAGCCTGTCATATTGTAGGCGCGAATGGTGCCTCTACTAAGCGAGTCTCCCGGTATGAAGAAAGCCATCAAGGAAGCGAATGCCGCCCTGGCCAACGCCACTACTTACGAGCAATGGTGTGCCGCTGCTTTGGAGCACGACCGCCTGACCGGTATGGAAGACTGGAAGGAAGAAGACTTTTCCGCTGATTACGATTACCGAAGCCTGCGTACGCGCCTGGAAGAACTCCGTCGCCTGCGCAGAGATAATGATGTTGTACGACTGGCCTTTACCCTGAGTGAGGGTTTGCACGGCAATATCGGCAACATGGCGAACCCTTCGCTGTACACCTATGCCAAGATTGGCACCAAGGTCCTGATTACCGATTACATTCGTGAAGTCAGTGATGCCCTGAATTACCTCTGCGATAACGACTTTGAGGAATTCCCGTTCGACCACAAGATGCGCTTTTTCCAGCGCACCGGCCGGAGTTTTGGCCGCTCGGCGTTGATGCTGTCCGGCGGTGCCACGCTGGGCATGTTCCATATCGGTGTACTCAAGGCCGTATTTGAGGCGGGGTTGTTACCTCGCGTGCTGTCCGGTTCCAGTGCCGGTTCGATTATTGGCGGGGCCATCGGTACCCACAATGACCAGGACCTGGTCAAGATGTTCGACCCCGAATACCTCACCTTGCAGGCCTGGCGTGGACTCGGTGTATGGGGTGCAATTCGTGAACGCGCGATCATGGATGGCCAGCAGCTATCCGACTGCTTGCAGGACAACATCGGCGACATGACCTTTGAAGAAGCCTTCGAATACACGGGCCGCATCATCAACATTACCGTGTCACCGGCTGACCATCATCAGCAGGGGCGCATCCTTAATTACCTGACCTCACCGCATGTACTGATACGCAGTGCCTCGCTGGCTTCCTGTGCTGTACCAGG
>JBFKKS010000101.1:0-8553 GCA_041630955.1 Nevskiales bacterium | reverse complement strand
TTCGGATCTTCTGACCACGCACGTAAACAACTGGACCCTGCGGGACCCCTTCGGTCGCATTAACGTATCGGTCGGTGTGGCCTATGGCAGTGACACCCAGAAGGTCAAGGAAATACTACTCGAGGTTGCCAAAAACAACAGTGATGTCGTGCAGGCGGGGCATGTCTTCATCCCGGGGCCCAACGTACTGTTCAGCGGCTTTGGCGACAGTTCCCTCAACTTTGAGCTGCGCGTATTCATCCGCCAGATCGAGAAAAAATGGATTATCCAGAGTGACCTGAATTTCGGTATCGACGCGGCGTTCCGTGAACATGGTATTACCATCCCGTTCCCGCAGCGCGATCTGTGGTTCCGCAACACCCTCTCCACGGCCAAGAACGACGAGACCTGATCATGCATTACCGCCATCAGCACAGCACCAAACCCGGCACCCGGCCAGGTGCACTTGGAGACGCTGCAAGCCGCATCACCAAGATCTGGCTTGTTGATTACAACCAGGGCCAGGTAAACCAGAAGGAATTCGATTCGGTCGATGATGTTCTGGCCTACGGCAAGAGCCCGAATACCACCTGGGTGCATATCCAGGGAGAGGCCGGCGCGGATGATTTACGGCGCCTGCGAGAAGCCTATCGCATGCATCCATTGGCTGTTGAGGACGTGATGAATATCGGCCAGCGTCCGAAATTTGAACCCTACGACAGCCAGGTGTTCCTGGTCGATGTGGTACCGCTAAGGGATAAAAAGCGCGTTGAGTTCGAGCAGGTAAGCCTGTTTCTGGGTGATTCCTACGTGATCAGTTTTCATGCCGGAGACGATGATGTGTTTGCCCCGATCAGGAACCGCATCCACGAAGGCAAAGGGCGTATACGCGGCGGCGGCGCCGATTATCTGGCCTATGCGCTGGCCGATATCATCGTCGACCATGGCTTTCCGGTTATCGAAACCTATGTTGAAGAACTGGAAACCCTCGAAGAGGAAGTTTTCGAGGCGCGTGCACCCGACCCTGTTCAGGCCATACACCGTATCCGTCGAGACCTCACCGCCTTAAGGCGCATGGTCTGGCACCAGACCCAGATGCTGAATGACCTGATCGGGGAAGAACACGACCTCATTCAGGCTGAAACCATGCCTTACTTCCGGGATGCGGCAGACCATAGCCAGCGCATTCTGGACCTGCTGGAAACCTATCGCGATATGAGCAGCAGCCTGCTGGACACGCATTTATCGCTGGTCAGCAATCGCATGAATGATGTCATGAAGGTGCTGACCATCATCGCCACCATCTTCATTCCGCTGTCATTCGTGGCAGGCCTGTACGGGATGAACTTCGACACCAATAGCCCCTGGAATATGCCGGAACTGTCATGGGCGTATGGCTATCCGGTTCTGCTCGCTGTGATGGTGCTTATTTTCCTGGGCATGCTGGTCTACTTCAGGCGTAAAAACTGGCTTTAAACTTTGCCTAGCGCAGCAGGTAGTCAAACAGGATGCCGGCAAACACGACCGCACCAAACCAGTGATTATTGAGAAACGCCGCCAGGCAGGCTTGCGGCTCGCGTTCCCGTATCAGCCACTGCTGATAAGCCAGCATTCCTGCCGCAATCATTAAACCCAGGCCAAAAACCCAGCCCAGCCCGGCCAGCCGTCCAACCCATACCAGCCCGGCGAGCAGCAACAGTTGCAGGGTAAAAGTAATTGATCGATCCGCTCGGCCAAACAGAATAGCAGTGGATTTCACGCCAATCTTCAGATCATCTTCGCGATCACACATGGCATAAAAGGTGTCATAGATAACCGCCCACAGCAGCGTGATACTGAATAGTAGCCAGGCCAATGGTGGCAGTGATTCGGTCAGCGCGGCAAAGGCCATCGGCACCGCCCAGCCAAACGCTGCGCCGAGATGGGCCTGTGGCAGATGCGTAAAGCGTTTTGCAAACGGATAGCTGGCTGCCAGCAAAACGGCGGGGATCGATAACGCAATCGTCATGGGGTTGAGTAACAACACCAGACCAAAGGCCAGCAGACATAGCAGGGCAAAAAGCCAGAGCGCCTCATGCGCGGTCACCCGTCCGGAAGCGATCGGCCGATTCCGGGTACGGGTCACATGCGGGTCTATCTTGCGGTCGGCAAAGTCGTTGATCACACAACCCGCGGATCGCATCAGCACCGTGCCCAGCACAAACACCAGCACCACCATCGGGTCGGGTCGTCCCTCGCCAGCAATCCACAATGCCCACAGGGCCGGCCACAGCAACAGGTATATCCCGATGGGACGGTCCAGGCGCATTAAGAGGTAATACTGGTACAGGCGGTCTTTCATAAGCATGGCAGTCTAAACCTTGGCAAAGCGATCAGCCTCTCCAAGCCAGCGGCGTACGACCGGATCGGCGCTTGACGGTGAGGTCTCCAGCAACTTATCGGCTGCCCGCTGTACCGCTGGCAACAGGTCGGCATCCCGCACCACATTAGCCACCCGCAGATTCGCCAGTCCCGATTGGCGGGTGCCCAGCAGTTCCCCGGGACCACGCAGGGCAAGGTCACGGCGCGCGATCTCAAAGCCATCCGTGGTTTCACGCATCGCCTGCAAACGGGCCCTGGCCAGATCGCCAAGCGGTGGATGATAGACCAGCACGCAGTGGCTCTGCTCACTGCCACGCCCAACGCGGCCGCGCAACTGATGCAGCTGCGCCAGCCCCAGGCGCTCCGCATTCTCGATCACCATCAACGAAGCATTGGGCACATCCACGCCCACCTCGATCACGGTCGTAGCCACCAGCAGGTCAATCTCCCCCCGCTTGAAAGCCGCCATGACTAGGGCCTTCTTGTCCGCCTTCAAACGACCATGCACCAGTCCCACACGCAGTCCAGGCAGGTCGGCATGCAGGCGCTGCGCAGTGGCCTCTGCGGCTTCGGCCTGTAAGGCATCCGACTCCTCAATCAGGGTGCAGACCCAGTAGGCCTGGCGCCCCTGCGTACAGGCAGCCGCCACCCGTTGCAGGATATCGCTGCGCCGATCATCAGGCAGCACCACGGTCTGTACCGGCTGCCTGCCTGGCGGCAACTCGTCAATAATCGAACTATCGAGATCCCCGTAGACAGTCATTGCCAGGCTGCGGGGAATCGGGGTGGCCGTCATCACCAGCTGATGCGGGCAGCCGCCTTGCGGGCCCTTGTCACGCAGGGCCAGCCGCTGCTGCACACCAAAGCGATGCTGTTCATCGATCACCACCAGGCCCAGCCGGTGAAACTCGACCGACTCCTGAAACAGCGCATGGGTCCCCACAATCACATCGGCTGAGCCATCGGCACAGGCAGCCAGCGCTGCGCGTCGCTCTGCGGCCTTCTGTTTGCCTGATAGCCGCAAGACGTTGAGTCCCAGTTTTTCCAGCCAGTGACTGAAATTGGCCAGGTGCTGTTCGGCCAGCAGTTCCGTGGGGGCCATGACGGCCGTTTGCGCACCGGCCTCTGCTGCCTGGGCTGCCGCCATGGCGGACACCACGGTCTTGCCGGAGCCCACATCCCCCTGCACCAGCCGAAGCATGGGTGTGGTTTCGTCGAGGTCATCCGCCACCTCCTTTACCACGCGCTGCTGTGCCGTGGTGAGGGTAAACGGCAGTTCATCCAGCAGACGCTGGCGCAGGTGGCCGTCCCCCTGCAAGGCCGGGGCATTCTGCGTCTGCAGCCTGCGGCGCAACAGCCGCAACGCCAGCTGGTGAGCGAGCAGTTCTTCAAAGACCAGTCGCCGTTGCATCGGGTGACAACCATCAGCCAGCGCGCGCAAATCCGCATCCAGCGGCGGGTGATGCAGGAAACGCAGGGCCGTCACCAAGTCCACCTGGTCCTGCCCCGCCATGAGTCCAGTGGGCAGCAATTCAGCAGGACCGTCGACCGCCAATACCGCCAGCGCCTGATCGATCAAGTCACGCAGGCGTGGCTGCTGGAGACCTGCCGTGATCGGGTAAACCGGTGCAAAAGCCTGATCCAGCTGCGCTTCGTCGGCACTTTTAAGTAGACGATACTGTGGATGCACCATCTCCAGGCCCTGCGGGCCGGGCCTGACTTCACCATAGGCCTGTAACCATTGGCCCGGCACGAACCCCTGCATCTGTGACTTCGAGAAATGGAATAAGCGCAGGCGCAGGCGCGCCGTGCCATCACTGACCGAGATCAGCAGGGATCGACGGCGGCCAAAGCGCAAGTCAGACGACTCGACACGCGCGACTACCACGGCCGACTGGCCGGGATGCAGCCGCGCCAGGGCCGTGACATGAGTACGGTCTTCATAGCGCAGTGGCAGATGGAACCACAGGTCCGAAACCTGTCGTATGCCCAGGTTTGCCAGCGTATCAGCCAGCTTTGGCCCGACCCCCTTCAGGTCGGTGACCGGACTGTTCCCGCCCAGATGAGTCAGCGCCCGCTCCTGAAGACCTGCCCTTGTGCGCCGGTCAGCCTGTTACCACGACCGCATCGGCCTCCACCAGCGCCCCCTTGGGCAGTTCCTTGACGCCCACTGCTGCCCGGGCTGGAAAAGGCGCGCTGAAATACTGCGCCATGATCTCGTTGACCTGCCCGAAATGGGCCAGATCGGTGAGATAGATATTCAGCTTGGCAATATCAGCAAGGCTTGCTTCGGCAGCCTCACAAACCGCCGCCAGGTTTCTGAACACCTGGTGGATCTGTGCCTCGATTCCATCGACCAGCACCATGCTTTGCGGGTCCAGGCCAATCTGACCGGACAAATAAACCGTGTCGCCATGTCGTACGGCCTGTGAGTAGGTGCCAATCGCCTGCGGTGCTGCATCAGTCTGAATAATCTGTTTCGCCATGTCGAAATTCCAATCTCACTGTCGTTGCTAAAAAAGGGTATTCATCCGCGCGTAACTTTTTGCACCACATCCTGCCGGCGCAGGCGGCGCATAATCTGGGCTAGGTGATGGCGATCCCGCACGGTAATACGGAAGCGGGTCACGGCTACCTCGTCGCTTTTTTCTGGCAGCACTACTTTTTCAATATTCGATCCGCAATCCGCGATCTGGGCAGCCATATTGGCCAGTACCCCGCGCTTGGTATCAGCCTGTACGCTGATCTCCACAGGGAAATCACCCTTGATGCGCTTGGACCAGCGCAGGTCGATCTGCTCCTGGCCTTTCTTGGCATCAAAAAACCGGCAGCCATGACGATGAATCACTACCCCGCGCCCGGAACTGACATGGCCATGAATCACATCACCGGGAATCGGGTTACAGCACTTGGCATACTCCACCACCAGGCCTTCAGTGCCTTCCACAGCGATCGAAAGCGAACGCGTCTGGGTCGCACTCTCACCCTCGGCCAGGAAATGCCTTGCCGCCAGTGGCGCAAGTCGCTTGCCCAACCCGATACTGATATGCAACTGCTGCATGGTCGGTTCACCCATCTGCGCCAGTGCACGGTCCACGCGTTCACGATGCAGTCTTCGCACTGACACACCCAACTCGCGCAGCGACTTGTTCAGCAGGCGCTGGCCCAGCCGCTCGGCCTGGTCCACACGTTGATCCTTCAGATAATGCCGAATCGCAGAACGTGCCTTGGCGGTGCGAATGAAGTTGAGCCAGGCCGGGTTGGGGATAGCATGCCGCGCGGTGATAATCTCGACCGTCTGCCCATTGCCCAGCGGGGTAGACAACGGTGCCAGGTGCTGGTCAATACGCGCAGCAACGCAGTGATTGCCCAGGTCGGTGTGAATCGCGTAGGCAAAATCAATCGGTACGGACCCTTTGGGCAGGCGACGAATCTCACCCTTGGGGGTAAACACGTAGACCTCATCCGGGAACAGGTCGATCTTGACGTTTTCCACGAATTCTTCAGCCGTTCCCTCGGCCTGGTCAATCTCGACCAGGTTGCTCATCCATTCACGCGCTCGTACTTCCGGCCCACGCCCGTTGTCGTCACTGCCCTGCTTGTACTGCCAGTGCGCGGCCACTCCACTCTCGGATATCTGGTGCATCTGGACTGTTCGCATCTGCACTTCAATCTTGACGCCGCGTGGCCCCACCAGGGTCGTGTGCAGGGACTGGTAACCGTTGGCCTTTGGATTGGCAATAAAATCGTTGAACTGGTCGGATACTGGCCGGTACACGTGATGGACAATGCCCAGCGCGCGGTAGCATTCATCCACCGTTTCCACCAGTACGCGAAAACCAAACAGGTCCATGACCTCCAGGAAACGCAGATTCTTGCGACGCATTTTCAGATAAATGCTGTACAGGTTCTTGCGTCGCCCGGCCACGGTGGCCTTGATCCCTTCTTCTGCCAGGGCCTTTTCAATGCGCGCCTCGACCTCGCGTACCAGCGTGCGCTGATCACCACTCACCTGCTCAACGGCGCGTGTCAGCACCCGGTAGCGATTCGGGTAGCGGTGCAGAAAGCCCAGGTCTTCAAGCTCCACACGCAGGGTATGGATGCCCAGCCGGTGGGCGATGGGCGCGTAAATCTCCAGCGTTTCGATTGCAATGCGCTTGCGCTTGACCGGCGGCACCGAATCCAGGGTGCGCATGTTGTGCAGGCGATCGGCTAACTTGACCAGGATCACGCGTATATCCTGCACCATTGCCAGCAACAGCTTGCGCACACTCTCGGCCTGCACTTCCTCGCGTGTCTGATACTGGGCTCGGCTCAGTTTGCTGACACCATCCACCAGCGCGGCGACATCCGGCCCGAACCGGGCCGCCAGTTCATCGACCGCAGTAGGCGTGTCTTCCACCACGTCATGCAGAATGGCCGCCATCAGAGTGGTGTGATCCAGGCGCATTTCCGCCAGTATGCGAGCCACTGCGAGCGGGTGAAACACATAGGGCTCGCCAGACTTGCGAAACTGCCCCTTGTGCACCTTCTCCGCGAACTCGGCCGCGCGCCGCACATCCGCAATATGCTCCTCGGGCAGATACTCGCGCAGCAGCTTTGCCAGTGCATCGATGCCATAGGCACGTGTTGCACGGGTAGTGCGAATGGCCGTACTGAGTCGACCGATACCGGGGAGTTCCATTGCCATAAGATCAATATACCGCAGGGCGATGCGACCTGTGTTACCCGTGGCCGTGATTTATCCCCAGGCACGAAAAAGGCGCCACGCGGGCGCCTGTTTCTGCAGGACTGACAGCCTTAGAAGTCGGCGTGCAGGTCCATACTGTTGTCGTGGTTGACTTCCATCGCAGCCAGGCCGGGCTGGATGATCGGCACGACCGGTAATTCAGCTTCTTCAAGCACGGTTTTGTCTACCAGGCCTTCAGAGATCTCGCGCAGGGCCACCACGGTGGACTTGTCATTATCCCAGCCTACCTGGGCGTCAGCACCACGGGCCAACTGGCGGGCGCGCTTGGCAGCAATGAGGGTCAAATCGAACTGGTTGTCAACGCGTGACAAGCAATCTTCTACGGTAACTCTGGCCATAACTCAATTACATAGAGGCTAACGGGCCGCGTAGTGTACGCCAGCCGGCTGCCATGCGCCAGCCAATTCATCTGGCCTTGCTGCTGGTAAATATCCCCAGCATCTCCATCAGCGTGTGCTGAAAGTCCTCGTTCACCAGCACATGGTCATATTCACCGGCATGCGCCAGTTCTGATTCCGCCTCCTCCATGCGGGCCGCAATGGTGGTTTCATCATCCTGCCCGCGCCGACGCAAGCGGCGCTCCAGTTCGACCAGGGAGGGTGGCTTGAGGAAAATACCCACCGCATCCGGCATGCGCTCGCGTACCTGCTGTGCACCCTGCCAGTCGATATCCAGGATCACATCGATGCCTTTCGCCAAGGCCTTTTCGGTGGCCTCGCGACCGGTACCATAATGTCGGCCAAATACCTCAGCGTGTTCCAGAAAGGCATCCTTGGCGATCATGGCCTGAAACTCATCCAGGCTGACGAAGTGGTAATCCACATCGTTTTTCTCACCCGGCCTTGGTTTGCGGGTGGTATAGGAAACGGAAAACCGGGCCTTGCGACCACGCTCAGCGAGCTTCTCGATCAATGCGTGTGTCAGGCTGGTCTTGCCTGTGCCAGAGGGAGCCGAAACAATATATAGACGCCCTTTACTCGACATTCTGCACCTGTTCGCGCATCTGTTCGATGGCAACCTTCATTTCAACTGCAACCTGTGTGATCACCGGTGATTGCGATTTGGACGTGAGGGTATTGGCCTCTCGGTTGAGTTCCTGCATCAGAAAATCCAACCGCCGGCCAATTGGCTCCTTGCGCTTCAGGGTATCGCGCACCTCGGCGATATGCCCGTCCAGCCGATCCAGTTCTTCGTCTATATCCTGGCGCTGGGCGATAATTAGCAGTTCCTGCTCCAGGCGTGCAGGGTCGACCTGTACGGCTTCTGATCCGGCCAGTTCGGCGACACGCTTTTCAAGCCGCGCACGCCATTCGGCGCTGACTTCAGGCAGCTGTTCACGCACCTGGGCCACACCGGCTGCCATTGTGTCGCAGCGTGCGGCAATGATTTCTCCCAGGCGTTCACCCTCACTGCGGCGCGCTGCCAGCATGGCATCAATGGCCTCATCCAGAGTATTCATAATC
>JBFKKS010000100.1:0-8582 GCA_041630955.1 Nevskiales bacterium | reverse complement strand
TGAGGCCGAGGTCATCATCGGCACGTCTGTGGGGGCGGTACTGGCTGCGCTGCTGGGTGGTGGCGTCAGTGTGGATCAACTCATGGCCTGCCAGCGAGGTGAACCCGGTGCCGGCTGCAAGTGGAACCATGCGGTCGACAGCGGGCCGGCGTATCCGCCGCTGCCGAGGCTGGGTCTGACCGGTTTGGGTATGGTTCTGCAGGGCCTGCGGGGTGAGCTGCCAGGGCTGACAGCCCTGTGTGGACTGGCACCGGCGGGCGGGTTCGACATGACCCCGTTCCGGCAGCTGATTGATTCGGTGGTGCCTGCCGGCCAGTGGGCGCCGCACCCGGCCGTCTGGCTGATGGCGGTGGACAACCAGACAGCAAAGAGGGTGGCCTTTGGCAGGGCCGGTGCGCCGTCCGCAGCACTCAATGATGCTGTCTGCGCATCCTATGGCGTGCCAGGCTGGTGCCCACCCGTGGCGATAGATGGACGGCACTATATCGATGGCGGGGTGGTGTCGCCGATCTCGGCGGACTTCCTCGCCGACACGGATCTGGATGAGGTGATCGTGCTGGCGCCGATGGCCTCATCGAACCCGGATGCGCCAGGTTCACGACTGGCGCGTATCGAAAGGCGCGTACGGCGCGGCATGACACGCATCGTGGACCGGGAACTGTCCCTGCTCAAGGCGCATGGAAAGCAGGTGATTCGGCTTGAGCCGGGCCCTGAAGACCTGCGGGCCATTGGTTACAACATGATGGACCCTGCACGCCGCCAACAGGTATTTGAAACGGCACTGAAGACAACGCCAGTGGCGCTGAAGCGGGCTATTGCTGCTGCCTGACGTGACCCATAAGCTGGTCCAGATAGCGTTCACAGTCGGGGTCACCCTCCTGGGGAGCCCAGTCGGCGAATTCCTTGTCTGTCCCCACCTCGTAAGGTCCGGGCTTAACCTCAAAACAGATACAGTGATCGGATAACACCAGCAGGGTATGCCAGATACCGGGTCCGATATCGATGCCCTGCCTGGTCGTGCCCTCGCCGAGAATATGGCAATCAAGCACCTGGCCCGCATCATCGAATACAAAGAACGCAAGTTGTCCGCGCAGCACCAGGAACGACTCGGACTTGGGCGGGTGGTTGTGTCGGTGCGGGGTGAAGTAACTGCCCTTGAGCATCACATTGAGGAAGCGGTGTGGGTTATCTGCCAGGGTAGGGTGGAAGTTATGATTAACGCGCCGCCGGGGCGTGTCTTGCGCTCTTGCCAGCAGCAAATCAAATAATTTCTCATCAATGACTTGCACGCTGTCCTTGGCCTTGCTCACTTCGCTGAGTCCTTGCATGCCCCGACACTGAAAGCCGGTTCCTCGAAGTGGTTGATCTGCAACATGGTCAGCCGGCCCACCTCAGGCAGGAAGGCACCTGTATCGATATAACGCACGTTGCCGGCGACCAGCGGCTTGTCGACGATATTATGTCCACAGTAGATGCGCTCAATACCGGGCACATTGCCGGCGACCTGGTACAGCTTGGCGCGGGTGCGTGACCACAATGCGACCTGTTCGCAATTGTTGTCGCCTGCTTCGATCTGTGCAACAAAGGCCTGCCAGTCAATGCCGGGTGGAACGTCGGCATGAACCACGCCGACCTGGCCAAAGGGCGTTTCCAACTGGATCACCCAGGGTAGGGTCCTGGCTGCCTCGTAGATCTTCTCACGGTCCAATGGGCCGGTGCTTTGCCACCAATCGCCACCATTGCGCAGCCACATATCGGCCGTGCCGCGATCATCAGGATGCTCAAAGCATTGGATCAGCATGTCTTCATGGTTGCCGCGAACGGCGTAAAACCACGACTGCTCCAGAAATTCCAGCGCGGTGATTGAGGCAGGGCCTCGATCTACCATGTCACCCACAGAGATCAGGCGGTCCTGCTCGGTATCAAACTGAACGCTGTCCAGGAGCTCATCAAGCATGTCAAACATGCCGTGAATATCTCCCACGCAGAAGTCGCGTCCGTTCTGATTTCGCGACAGTGACGTAACCCGGCCGCTGGAGGGGCTGGTTGTGGCTGGTGCGTCAGGCTTGGGTTCCATATGAGCAGTTTATCCTTAGCCGTCTAAAGAGACACCATGAGGCATGTCTGCGCGTGATCAGTAACATCGTTTGGGAGTGCGTGGTTCGCGCTTTGCCGTATCATTAGTCGCAGGTTCGAGTCGGGATGGTGTGAGGAGCTGATGGCGACGAAGTTGCGGGTAGTGATTTGGTTATGCGTGATACTGGCGGGGGTTAATGCCGCGATTATATTTACGGGTAAGGCCTACCTTTACAAGACAGCGCTGTACCAGGGGGCTGGTATAGATGACCTGCATATTTTCCCCTACAACACGGTGCGGGCTTCGAGTCAGCCAAAACCCTGGCCCAGGAGTGCCGATTACAATCGGGTGCAGTTGCCGCCAGCCCTGCGCGAGGTACTGGAACAGTACAACACCACTGCCTTTCTGGTGCTGCAGGGGGGCAAGGTCCGCCAGGAAGTCTACTGGCATAACTATTCTGAGTTGCGGAATTCCAACTCCTTCTCTTCGGCCAAGAGCATTGTCAGTATCCTGATTGGCATTGCCCTGGATGAGGGGCGCATCAAAAGCCTAGACCAGCCGGTGGCGGACTATTTGTCCAGTTTCGATACACCGGAGAAACGCCCGATACGTATCCGGGACGTGCTACGCATGGCCTCTGGTCTGGATTTTCACGAGGCCTATAACAAGGCGATCAGCGATACGACCGAGGCTTATTATGGCAGTGACCTTCCAGGTCAGATCGCCCGTCTTGATGTCGAGGCCACAGCAGGGCAGCAGTTTCGCTATAAAAGTGGCGATACCCAGATTCTTGGCCTAATCCTGCAACAGGCCACGGGCCGCAGCCTGGCCGAATACGCCAGCGAGAAACTCTGGCAGCCGATCGGGGCGGTACACGATGCGCAGTGGAGTCTGGACCAGGCGGGTGGGGTAGAAAAAGCCTACTGCTGCTTCTATTCCAATGCGCATGACTTTGCCCGTATTCCGTACCTCTATATGCATGGCGGTAAGTTTGATGGCAGGCAGATTGTCTCGTCCCATTATGTAGAGGACTCATTGACACCGATCAATATCAAGGCTGCGGATGGCCAGAATACCGACTACTACGGTTATCAGTGGTGGTTGCTGAATCACGCAGGACAGCGGGTTTTTTATGCACGCGGCATTCTTGGCCAGTACCTGTTTGCGATTCCGGATATGGATATGGTGGTGGTCCGCCTGGGTCACAAGCGCAGCCAGACCTGGGTCAATCATCACCCGGAGGACGTATACGCGATCCTGGATGGGGTGTTTGAGATGTACGCCAAGCCCCCAGTGGAAATTCAATAAGCCCTGCGCCAAACTGCGCACTTTACGGCGACTTAACAGGACAAGCCATGCAATTCATCGACCTCAAACAACAATACGCACGCATTGAAGATGATGTGCTCGCGCGCATGCGTGCGGTGCTCGACCATGGCCAGTACATCATGGGCCCGGAGGTAACCGAGCTGGAAGAGAAGCTGGCGGCCTATGTCGGGGTCAAGCACTGCATCAGCATGTCCAGTGGCACTGATGCCCTACTGGTGGCGCTGATGGCCTTCGGCATTGGTCGCGGGGATGAGGTTATTACCACACCATTTACTTTTATCGCCACAGCTGAAGTCATCGCACTGCTGGGCGCCAAGCCCGTCTATGTGGATATCGACCCGCAGACCTACAACCTGGACCCCGCGCTGATCGAGGCTGCGATTACGCCCAGTACCAAGGCCATCATGCCAGTCAGCCTGTACGGGCAGTGCGCCGACATGGATGCGATTAATGCTATTGGTGAGAAGCATGGTTTGCCGGTCATCGAGGACGCTGCGCAGAGCTTTGGTGCCACCTACAAGGGACGCCGTTCCTGTGGGCTCAGTACTATCGGTTGTACCTCGTTCTTTCCCTCCAAACCCCTGGGTGGCTACGGTGATGGCGGCGCCTGCTTTACGAATGATGATGGTCTGGCCAAGACCATGGGCGAAATCCGCAATCACGGGCAGGATCGTCGCTACCACCACCCCTTGGTCGGCATCAATGGGCGACTGGACAGCCTGCAGGCAGCGGTGCTGCTGGCCAAGCTGCCGATCTTTGATGATGAAGTAGAACGCAGGGCCAGGGTAGGGGCGCGCTACAGTGAGCTGCTTAAGGATGTCGTTGTTACGCCATTCATCGAATCGCATAACCTGAGTGTCTATGCCCAGTACACAATTCAGGTTGAAGATCGGGAGGCTTTACAGAAGCAACTCGGTGATGCCGATGTGCCAACCGCCGTGCATTATCCGGTGCCACTGAACAAACAGCCGGCATTGGAGGACAAGGATGCCAAGGTGCCCGTTTCAGATGCCACTGCAGAGCGGGTCATGAGCCTACCCATGCATCCCTATCTCAGCGAAGCTGATCAGGACGCGGTGGTAGCAGCAGTGAGGGCAGCGCTCGCATAGCCGCTCACAGATGAGCAAAGGCCGTCCAAGCGACGGCCTTTTTTATGTATGTACATCCATAAGATCATTCAGGCTCGGTTGCTCATAAAATGAACCTGGTTCATAATTTGTATCGTAAAACATTTTCCGGGATTGCCTGTGGGTACACGCGAACGCAAACAACGGGAAGTCGCAGAACGCGAGCAATTGTTTCTGGACACCGCCCGAGAGCTGATCCGCGAGGATGGGCTGCTCAACCTGGCGATGGCGCGTATCGCCCGGCAGTGCGACTATGCGGTGGGCACGCTATATCAGCACTTCGCGTCAAAGGAAGATCTGCTTATCGCGCTGGCCACTCTGAACGAACAGTACCGCCTGGAGCTTTTTCAACGTGTGGAGCACTGGCAGGCGCCCAGTCGCGATCGCATGTTCGGGTTGCCGGTCGCCGACATGATCTTTGTGCGCAAGTATCCGGAGCACTTTCGACTTGCCCAGTTTGCCTATACCGAGGTGGTCTGGGGAGCAGCGTCGGAGACGCGGCGTAAGCAGGCATTGGCAGGCAGTCGTCCTCTCGGTGAGTTGGTTGCGCGTATCGTCAATGACGCCGCGGCCAATGGTGATGTGGATTTGAAAGGGCTGCAGGCCAATGAGCTGGCCCTGGCACCTTGGACAGTCACCCTGGGCACGCACAACCTGGTGCATGCTGAAGGCGTCCTTGAACAGTACAACATGCGCGACCCATACCGATTGATGCTTCGACATGTGCAGAGCATGCTTAACGGTCTGGGGTGGAAACCCTATTTTGACCCCAGCGATGACACGGCGCTGGACAGAAAAATCAAACAACTATGCGATGAGGTATTTCATGATCTCGAACACGACTAAGTCCGGTTTCGGTTTGCTGCTACTGGGGCTGGCGCTGCCTGTGCAGGCGATGACTTTGAGTGATGCGCTTGAGCGTGCCGTCAAGCATGACCCGCTGGTGCCTTACTCACTTGCACTGCTGGCGGCAGATCAGGAACTGGGCAGGCAGGTATCAGGCCAGCGGCTGCCGAGCGTGTCGATTGATGGGAATTACACGGACAACGACACTGAGAGTGAGAGCCAGTTTTTTGGCAACTTTAAAGAGGGCTACAAGAGCAATGGCGTAGGCATATCAGCACGCCAGGCTCTTTATCGTTACGACTGGTCGGCTCTGGGTGATCATGCCGAAGCGCTGGATGCCCAGGCCGAAATCGGCCAACTGGAACGAAAGAACGCCTATATCGTGCGCGTGGCTGAACGTTACTTCGCCGTTCTGAATGCACAGGATGCACTGCGTCTGGCCGACTCCGAGGCCAAGGCCATAGCCGAATCGCTGGCCGATACCCGCAAGCGCCATGAGGTTGGCCTGGTGCCTGGAACCGACCTCAAGGAAGCGCAGGCGCGAAATGATCTGGCCAAGGCACGTCTTATTCTTGCCCGTCAGCAAGTCACCTCCGCCCAGGATGCGCTGGATGAGTCGACAGGAAATGGTCGTGTCGCTCTGCCAGTGCTGCCGCCAGACGTTCAGCTGCCGATGCTCAAACCTGCTGACATCGAGGCTTGGGTGAATAAGGCCCTGGCGGGGAATATCGAAGTGCAAAAAGCAAAGCAGGGCTTGGCAATTGCGCAAGCGCAGCTTAAGGAGGCCAGGTCGGGCCTGCTGCCCAGGGTTGATGCGGTGGCCAGTTATCGTGAAGAAGATAGCAGTGACTCACGAGTAGGCAGTGATCGTAGTGACAAGCGGGTTTCTCTGGAATTGACAGTGCCCATCTACCAGGGTGGTATCCAGCGTGCCCGCACCCGTGAAGCGGTGGCCAGGCTGGATGCAGCCGAGTTTCACTTGCGTCGAATGCAGGGCGAGGCTGAACGGCTAGCACGACAGCGCTTTCGTGAACTGGAGGCGGCATATGCTCAGACTGCGGCCCTGAAACTGGCAGTGTCCTCGGCACAGGCAGCAGAGCAGGCCACCCGTTATGGTTACAAGGCGGGCACCAGGACGATTACCGATGTGCTCAATGCGCGCAGTGCCCTGATCAGTGCTCAGCGCGACTACTCCCGTACCCGTTATGACTTGCTGCTGGGACGCCTGCAACTGAAACAGTTGACGGCCGAATTGGAGAAAGCGGATGTATCGGAAATCGATAGTCTGCTCGTGATGCCCAAAGAAGAACAGGAATAGGGGGCGCCATGACTAAACGAATGACCATCATGCTCTTGCTTAGCCTGCTGCTGTTTGGTGGCGTATTTGGCATGAAGTACATGGGCAAAAAAGGCATGAATACCCATTTCGATAATATGCCCATACCGCCAGCAACAATCAGCGCGACCGAAGCGAAGCTGACCCCCTGGACACAGCGACTCGAAGCAGTCGGCACATTGACGGCCGTGAATGGCATACAGGTTACCACCGAGACTGCAGGCAAGGTCGAGGCTGTTCTGTTCGAATCGGGAGACAAGGTGCAAGCCGGTGCCGTACTGCTTTTGCTTGATGCCAATACGGACCGCGCTGACCTGAAAACCTTTGAAGCTCAGGCCCGCCTGGCCCAGACAGAGGTCAAACGGCTGCGCAAATTATTTGAATTGGACAGCGTTTCACAGGCTGATCTTGACCGCGCAGAAAGTGAGGCCGCACAGGCCAGTGCCCGGGTTCTGACCCAGAAAGCGCGCATTGCTCAAAAGGAGATTCGGGCACCTTTTGCCGGCGAACTGGGGATACGGCGCGTGGACCTGGGCCAATACCTTGCACCGGGCACCCCGATCGTGAGCCTGCAGGCGTTGGATCCGCTCTATGTTGACTTTACCTTGCCTGAGCAGCATCTGAGCCAGGTGGCCGCAGGTCAGGCCGTTGAGGTGACCGTTGACATACTGCCCGGCGAGAGTCTGCAAGGAAAGATACAAGCGGTGGAATCCCGAGTTGATTCGAACACTCGAAATTTTGCTGTGCGGGCACAGATTTCCAATACTGATGGCCGGCTGCGCCCGGGTGTGTTTGCGCGTGTATCAATAGCCCTTTCTGAGAGTGGTGATGTGTTGGCAGTGCCTCGCACGGCTATCAGCTATAACGCTTATGGCAATTCAGTCTTTGTCATAACCGAGGCTGAGCCAGTGGAGGGAGAGGGTAGTGGTGCCGACAAGCCGGCAGCTCCCAGGCTGGTAGCGCGGCAGCGGTTTGTCCAGACTGGCGCTGCACGGGGTGACTTTGTACTGATCACGGAGGGCCTTGAGCCTGGAGAGCGTGTGGCGACCTCGGGCTTGCTTAAGCTACGTAACAATCAGCCCGTCATTATCAACAATGACAAGCAGCCGGCAGTCAGCCTGACGCCAGCGCCGGCAGATAGTTAAAAGGCGCCAGCATGAAATTTACCGATATTTTCATTGAGCGCCCGGTGTTGGCCATCGTGGTAAGCCTGGTGATTCTGTTGCTGGGTGCACGCGCCTTTTCAGAACTGACGGTTCGACAGTATCCGGAACTACAGAACGCGCAGGTAAACGTGACCATTGCCTACCCTGGAGCCGGGCCGTCTCTGGTCGAGGGGTTTATCACCACACCGGTCGAACGTGAGATAGCGGCGGTGGATGGGATCGAGTACCTCGTTTCCAATACCGGCCAGGGCGCGACCAAAATTACCGCCAACCTGCGTCTGGACAAGGATCCGAACGAGGCCATGACGGAAATATCCGCCAAGGTTAACAAGCTGCGCAATGAGTTTCCGGAGGGCTCCGAAGACCCGGTGATTGAAATTGCCGAAGCCGGAGGAACGGCGGCCATGTACCTGTCGTTCTTCTCCGAGGTGTTGAACGAGAGCCAGATCACGGACTATCTGACACGCATCGTCGAGCCCCAACTCGCCACCCTGAGTGGTGTGGAGCGGGCACGGATTATCGGTGCACGGACCTTTTCCATGCGCGTCTGGCTAAAGCCGGAGCGGTTGATGGCCCACAACCTGACGGCGGGAGAAGTGACTGCCCGTCTGCGCGCACAGAATGTGCTGTCAGCGGTGGGTGAAACCCGTGGTAACTACGTAAAGATTGGCGTACGGGCGAATACCGATCTCAGTACGCCG
>JBFKKS010000099.1:0-8627 GCA_041630955.1 Nevskiales bacterium | reverse complement strand
GCCGGACGCATGAAGACACGCGTCGCGCCGTGCGTACCGATGGTCTTATGCTGGATAGTGCCGTCGGTCAGTGCAACGCTGATCATGTTCTTGCGAGCCTTGTCCATCGCCTTGGCAATCGCCAGCGGGACTTCCTTGGCCTTGCCATAACCAAAGCCGACGCGACCTTCACCATCACCAACCACGGTCAGTGCGGTAAAGGTGAACTGGCGCCCACCCTTGACGGTCTTGGCTACACGGTTAACGGTTACCAGCTTCTCTTGAAGCTCAGGTGCGTTGCTGCCGTTTTCGAAATTTGTGCTCATAAACTCAATTCCTGGTGACAGCAGTTAGAACTGCAGTCCGTTTTCACGCGCGGCATCTGCCAACGCCTTGATTCGACCGTGGTAGCGGAAGCCCGAACGATCAAACGCGATCTTCTCTATACCTGCCGCCTTGGCCTTTTCGGCTATTGCCTTACCCACTGCCGCTGCTGCCTCGGTATTACCGGTGCTGCTGCCGGCAAGCTGCTCGCGCAGATCCTTACCAAGGGTAGAGGCTGAAACCAGGGTCTTGCCCTGTTTGCCGTCAATAATCTGCGCATAGATATGGCGCGGTGTGCGGTGCACGGTCAGGCGCAAAACGCCCAGTTCCGCTATTTTTGCGCGGGTACGGCGAGAGCGACGTATCCGGGAAATTTTCTTCATGCTCATGGCTTTGCTCATAGCTTTTTCAAAGAAGAGGACCAGGCCCTACTTCTTCTTCGCCTCCTTACGTACAACTCGCTCATCGGAGTAACGCACACCCTTGCCCTTGTAAGGCTCAGGCGGACGATAAGCCCGGATATTGGCGCAAACCTGGCCAACCAGCTGCTTGTCTATCCCCTTGACCAGCACCTCGGTCTGGCTCGGTGTTTCCACCGTAATGCCTTCGGGGACGGGGTAGTTAACCGGGTGGGAGAAACCTAGCGTGAGGTTCAGGTTCTTGCCCTGCGCCTGGGCGCGATAACCCACACCGACCAGTTCAAGCTTGCGCTCGAAGCCATCGCTCACGCCCACAACCATATTGTTGACCAGTGCGCGCATGGTGCCCCCCATGGCCATCTCGGCCGGGGCGTTGACTTCGATATTGGCAACGCCGTCGTCGATATTGATGCCAATACCGGCTGGCAGGTTCAATTCCAGACTGCCTTTGCCGCCCTTGACAGTGAGCTGCGATCCGGCGAGCTGTATCTCGACCCCTTTGGGGACTGGAATCGGTTTTTTGGCTACTCGTGACATGACAACCTCAAGCGACGACGCAAAGTACTTCACCACCCATACCCGCTTTACGGGCTGCGCGGTCAGTCATGACCCCGCTGGAAGTGGAGACAATGGCAATACCCAAACCGCCGAGCACCTTGGGCAACTCGTCTTTGGACTTGTAAATACGCAGACCCGGCTTACTGACACGCTGGATCTCTTCAATAACCGGCTTGCCGTTGAAGTATTTCAACTCAACGATCAGCGCAGGATGACCATCCACTTCCCCCTTGGAGAAGCCTCGGATATAACCCTCTTCCTGCAATACCTTGGCAATCGACAGCTTCAGCTTCGATGACGGCATGGTCACGCTTTTCTTGTTAGCGGACTGGCCGTTACGAATGCGAGTCAGCATGTCGGCAATCGGATCACTCATACTCATTAGTCAAATCCTCCGCAGCTACCAGCTGGCCTTAACAAGGCCAGGGATTTCGCCACGCATGGCAGCTTCGCGTAATTTATTACGCGCCAAACCGAACTTGCGGTAGTAACCACGCGGCCGCCCAGTCAGTTCGCAACGGTTGCGTTGACGTGTCGGGCTGGCATCTCGTGGCAGCTTCTGCAATGCATCAACGGCCGCGTAACGCTCCTCGTAGCCGAGTTTTTCGTCACGGATTATCGCTTTCAGTTCAGCGCGCCTGGCGGCATACCGCTCTGCCAGTTTGCTGCGCTTAACTTCTCGCGCGATCATGCTCTTCTTCGCCATATTCGGTTCCTGCCTATTTCCGGAAGGGAAAGTTGAAGGCTGTCAACAAAGCCCGCCCAGCTTCATCATCGCGAGCGGTCGTAGTAATAGTGATGTCCATGCCACGAATCTTGTCGATCTTGTCGTAGTCAATTTCCGGGAACATGATCTGCTCCGTCACACCCAGGCTGTAGTTGCCATTGCCATCGAAGGCCTTGGCATTCAGGCCACGGAAGTCACGAATGCGTGGCAGCGACACATTGACCAGACGATCAAGGAACTCATACATCTGCTCACTGCGCAGGGTAACCTTGACGCCGATCGGCCAGCCATCACGAATCTTGAAGCCCGCTACCGACTTACGTGCGTAAGTGATGATCGGCTTCTGACCCGCAATCTTGGTCATGTCGTTCACAGCAAATTCAATTTGCTTCTTGTCGGCCACAGCCTCACCCACACCCATGTTCAGGGTGATCTTGGTAATGCGTGGCACCTGCATAACGCTGGTATAGCCAAGCTCTTTAAAGAGCTTGGGAACTATTTCCTCGTTATAAATCTGTTTTAGTCTGGCCATTGTTCGGTTCCTAGGCGTCCACAACTTCGCCGGTCGACTTGAAGTAACGCACCTTGCGCTGCTTGTCGCCCTCATCCAGGGTCTTGAAGCCCACGCGATCACCCTTGCCAGATTGTGTGTTGAACAACATGACGTTGGAGATCTGGATAGGCATCTCTTTGTCCACGATACCGCCTGCAATACCCTTGTTCGGGTCAGGCTTCACGTGCTTTTTGGCGATATTCACGCCTTCCACCAGCAGCTTGCCGTTATCCAGCACGCGCAGTACCGGGCCACGTCGACCCTTGTCTTTGCCGGCGATGACGATGATCTCGTCACCTTTCTTGATTCGGTTCATCTTGCTTGTCCTGCCTATAACACTTCAGGCGCGAGCGAAATAATGCGCATGAACTTCTCACGCAATTCACGGGTCACTGGTCCGAAGATACGCGTGCCGATTGGTTCGAGTTTGCTGTTCAACAGCACAGCCGCATTGCCGTCAAAGCGAATCAGCGAGCCATCTGCACGGCGCACACCTTTACGGGTACGTACCACTACAGCGTCATATACCTCGCCTTTTTTTACCTTTCCGCGCGGAATCGCATCCTTCACGGTTACCTTGATGATGTCGCCCACGTGCGCATAGCGCCGCTTGGAACCACCCAGTACCTTGAAGCACATTACCCGACGTGCACCGCTGTTATCGGCAACATCAAGCATGGACTGCATCTGAATCATGGTGTCGTGCTCCTAATGCTTATGCGCTGGTGGCTGATTCGACAACCGCGACCAGATCCCAGCACTTGCTCTTCGAGCGTGGCCGGCCCATAGCCAGGGTTACCAGATCGCCTTCGCGACACTGATTGTTTTCGTCATGCGCATGCACCTTGGTAGTACGGCGAATGGTCTTGCCGTACAGCGGGTGCTTCAGGCGGCGTTCAATAGCAACCGTGATGGTCTTGTCCATCTTGTCGCTGATCACCCGACCCTGGATGGTGCGCTGCGTTTTGCTTGCTTCACTCATGTTCTGTTTCCTAGACCGACTGCGACGTCATTTCGCCGATGATGGTCTTCACGCGTGCGATATTGCGACGTACCTTGCCCAACTGACTGGAGTTGGTCAGTTGACCAGTTGTGTGCTGCATACGCAGGTTGAACTGTTCCTTTCGCAGGGCGAGTAATTCGTCCTGCAGGTCCTTGACGGACTTGTTGCGCAGATCTGCCGCTTTCATTACATCACCGTCCGGTTAACAAATACTGTCTTGACCGGCAGCTTGGCGGCTGCCAGCCGGAAGGCCTCGCGTGCGATCTCCTCGCTCACGCCTTCCATTTCGTAGAGCATGCTGCCGGGCTGCACCTTGGCGACCCAGTATTCAACATTGCCCTTACCCTTACCCATACGAACCTCGATGGGTTTCTTGGTGACAGGCTTGTCTGGGAAAATACGAATCCAGATCTTGCCTCCACGCTTGATATGGCGGGTCATGGCACGACGAGCAGCCTCGATCTGGCGGGCGGTAATCCGCCCAGTATCCAGGCACTTGAGCCCATACTCACCGAAGCTCACGCGGTTGCCGGCTTGCGCCAGGCCGCGGTTGCGTCCCTTCATTTGTTTACGGTACTTGGTCCGTTTTGGCTGCATCATGGCGCTAGATTCCCGTCACTACGCTCAATCAATTGGTTTCTTCAGTCGCTTCAGCATCTTCTGCCGGCGCCTGTTCACGAATAGGGGGAATGACTTCACCCTTAAATACCCATACCTTGATTCCGATGATCCCGTAGGTCGTGTTGGCCTCCGACACGCCGTAGTCGATCTCGGCACGCAGCGTATGCAACGGCACACGCCCTTCTCGATACCACTCAGTACGGGCGATTTCCGCACCGTTCAGTCGACCCGAAACCTGGATCTTGATACCGCCGGCGCCCAGTCGCATCGCATTTTGCACGGCACGCTTCATGGCGCGGCGGAACATGATGCGACGTTCCAGCTGCTGGGCCACACTGTCGGCAACCAGCTTGGCATCGAGCTCGGGCTTGCGAATTTCTTCAACCGCAATGTGCACCGGCACATTCATGCGCTGCTCGACTTCCTTGCGCAAGGTATCAATGTCCTCGCCACGCTTGCCGATCACGATACCCGGACGTGCGGTATGAATCGTGATGCGTGCGCTCTTGGCTGGACGGTCTATCTGTATACGGCTTACCGAAGCATTTTCCAGGCGCTTGTGCAGGTATTCACGCACGCGCATGTCGTCAGCCAGGTTCTTCTGGTAGCTGGTGCCCTCTGCGTACCAGCGCGAGGACCACTCGGTGGTAATACCGAGACGGAAGCCAGTAGGATGTACTTTATGACCCATAATCTTCTCTCTTAGTCGTCAGCGACGGTCACAGATATGTGACTGGTGCGTTTGACAATACGATCGGCCCGACCCTTTGCACGAGCCTTGATACGTTTGAGCACCGGCCCCTGATCAACCCAGATGGCGGCCACTTTCAGTTCGTCAACATCGGCACCATTGTTGTGCTCGGCGTTGGCAATTGCGGACTCCAGCACCTTCTTCACAATGTGGGCGCCCTTCTTGTCACTGAACTTCAGTTCCAACAGTGCACGCTCCACCGGCAGTCCGCGGACCTGGTCAGCGACCAGTCGGCATTTCTGCGGTGAGATGCTGGCATTTTTCAGCTTGGCAATGGTCTGCATCGTTCTATCTCTTTAAGACTTCTTGTTCGCCACGTGACCCTTGAAGGTACGGGTCGGGGCAAATTCACCCAGTTTGTGGCCAACCATGTTTTCGGTTACAAAAACCGGCACATGCTGACGTCCGTTATGCACGGCAATGGTCAATCCAACCATGTCCGGCGTGATCATGGAGCGGCGCGACCAGGTCTTGATCGGACGCTTGACTGAGCTCTCCAGGGTCTTGGTGACCTTGGCTGCCAGATGATGGTCCACAAAAGGACCTTTACTAATTGAACGTGGCATTTCGAGTCCTATCGCTTGTTACGGCGGCGTACGATCATCTTGTCTGTACGCTTGTTCTTGCGGGTCTTGTAACCCTTGGTCGGCATAGCCCATGGGCTCACCGGATGACGGCCACCTGAAGTACGGCCTTCACCACCACCATGTGGATGGTCGACCGGGTTCATGGCAACACCACGCACTGTTGGGCGTATACCACGCCAACGGGTGGCACCAGCCTTGCCGAGTGAGCGCAGGCTGTGCTCGGAATTACCGACCTCACCTATCGTGGCACGGCAGTCCAGGCGAACCTTACGCATTTCACCGGAACGCAAACGCAAGGTAGCGTGTTCACCCTCACGGGCGACGTACTGTACCGAGCTGCCCGCACTGCGGGCCATCTGCGCACCCTTGCCGGGCCTCATCTCGATGCAATGCACCGTGGTGCCCACCGGGATGTTTCGCAGCGGCATGGCATTACCGGGCTTGATCGGGGCATCACTGCCACTGACTACCGGCATGTCCACTTCCAGACCTTTTGGCGCAATGATGTAGCGACGCTCACCGTCTGCATACAGCACCAAGGCCAGGTTGGCCGTGCGGTTTGGATCGTATTCCAGGCGTTCTACGCGGCCTGGCACACCATCCTTGTTGCGCTTGAAATCCACCACGCGATAGCGTTGCTTATGCCCACCACCACGGTGCCGGGTGGTAATCCGGCCCTGATTGTTGCGACCACCGCTCTTGCCCTTCTTGGCAATCAGCGCGCTATGCGGTTCACCTTTATGCAGTCCAGGTGTCTTCACCTGCACCACAAAGCGGCGGCCTGCGGAAGTCGGTTTGGCTTTCTGTAATGCCATGACTATTTCGCCTGTCGTCTCGTGAGTCCGGGGCCTACTTGGCGCCCAGGAAGTCCAGTTCCTGACCTTCGGCCAGCGTTACATAGGCTTTCTTCCAATCGCTACGGCGTCCCAGTCGGCCACCAAAGCGCTTGTTCTTGCCCTTTACATTCAGCGTCGTTACACCGAGCACCTTGACCTTGAACAGGCTTTCGACAGCCTGTTGAATTTCTTTCTTGGTTGCGTTCGGCAATACCTTGAAAGCCACCTGATTGGCCTGCTCGGCAATGTTGTTGCTCTTTTCAGAGATGTGCGGTGCCAAAATCACCTGCAGCAAACGCTCTTGATTGCTCATGCCAGCATCTCCTCAACCTGCTTGACAGCATCAACTGTCATCACAATTTTTTCATGTGCGACCAGATCCAGTGGGTTCAGGTCACCCGCAAGACACACGTCGATATAGGGGATATTGCGTGACGCCAGTTCCAGCTGTTCGTTGGCAGTCGCCGTAATCAGCAGCGCCTTGGAGACGCCCAACTTGGCCAGTTCGGCAACCAGCAACTTCGTCTTCGGCTCTGCCAGGGCAAAATCCTTGACCACAACCAGACGCTCCTGGCGTTGCAGCTCGGCGACGATGGCGCGCATGGCACCCCGATACATCTTGCGGTTAACCTTCTGACTGAAATCACGGGGCACCGCAGCAAAGGTCTTGCCGCCTCCACGCCAGATTGGACTGCGGATGGTGCCGGCACGTGCGCGTCCCGTACCCTTCTGCTTCCAGGGCTTGCGTCCGCCGCCGCGCACATCTGCACGGTTCTTCTGGGCCTTGGTGCCAGCGCGTGCCCCTGCCATATAGGCAGTCACAACCTGGTGCACCAGAGTCTCATTAAATTCGGTCGCGAACAGTTCAGCTGACACGGCCAGCCCACTGCTGTCATTTTGTACTTGCAGTTCCATGTTCGTCTTCCGTTACTTCTTGATCGCCGGACGAATAATCAGGTTGCCACCCTTGGCACCCGGTACACCGCCCTTGATCAACAGGAGATTCCGCTCAGCATCAACGCGTACGACTTCCAGGTTCTGGGTCGTACGGCGTACGTTACCCATATGCCCAGCCATCTTCTTGCCCTTGAATACACGGCCCGGGGTCTGGTTCTGACCGATCGAGCCGGGGGCACGATGCGACAGTGAGTTACCGTGACTGTTGCGCTGATGGGAGAAGTTGTGGCGCTTGATGCCACCCGCAAAGCCCTTACCAATGCTGGTACCGCTGACGTCCACGATCTGCCCTTCGGCAAAGACCATATCAACAGTAATTGCATCACCCAGGGCGGCCGGGCGTTCGTCAAACTGGGGTTCAGCGGCTGGGGCAGCTTCCTCGCCCTCTGCAACTGGTTCTGCCGGTGCGGCCTCGACAGGCGTCTTGATGGCAGGCAGCGCCTCACCCTCATCGAGACGGAATTCCCACAATCCGCGACCGGCTTCGACACCGGCCTGCTTGAAATGACCGGCCATTGGCTTGGTCACACGCGAAGCACGGCGCTCGCCGACAGTCACCTGGACGGCATTGTAACCGTCAGTGTCTACGTCTTTAAGCTGGGTGATCCGGTTGGGGGACACCTCCACCACAGTTACAGGTACAGAAGTACCTGCCTCGGTGAAGACACGTGTCATGCCGCATTTTCGGCCAATCAATCCGATTGCCATGATTTTCCAACCTCTTGCTTATCGTCTCTCGCCAAAGAGAGGCGATAGTTCAAAAGTAAAGTAAGTAACGAACTGCCAGACCCTTGCCTGGCCGGCCCGCAACTACTGCAATTTAATTTGTACGTCTACGCCGGCTGCCAGATCCAGCTTCATCAGTGCGTCAACCGTCTTTTCGGTTGGCTCAATGATGTCCATCATGCGTCGATGGGTACGAACCTCATACTGATCCCGCGCGTCCTTGTTGACATGCGGTGAGGTCAGAATCGTAAACCGTTCCTTGCGCGTCGGCATGGGCACAGGTCCCTTGACCCGTGCACCGGTACGCTTGGCGGTTTGTACGATCTCGCGCGCCGAACGATCGATCAAACGGTGATCGAAAGCCTTAAGGCGAATGCGAATGTTCTGACTTGCCATTATATACTACTCCGTTGGTCGCAAGACCTAAGCGATGATCTTTGCAACCACACCTGCGCCGACGGTACGGCCGCCTTCGCGAATAGCGAAACGCAGGCCCTCTTCCATCGCGATCGGTGCAATCAGCTCTACCTTCAGGTTCACATTGTCACCCGGCATCACCATCTCGGTGTTCTCCGGCAACTCACAT
>JBFKKS010000098.1:0-8642 GCA_041630955.1 Nevskiales bacterium | reverse complement strand
TCAGCTGTGGGCCGTTTCAGCGGCTGGGATGTCAGCCTGAATCTTGCACGCCTGTGGTACGACGAGCCCTATCTCGACCCCACGGCTTTTGATGTCAACGATCCCAACGCGAGCCAGGACAGCTTCAACCGGGCAGCCGTCCTGCGGCACAGCCGCGTGAACATGGGGGGCTTCGGCCTGCAGTTCACCGAGGGCAGCTGGCTGTTCAAGCAGGAAGCCTCGGTTATCGACGGTCTGTTCCTGACCAACACCGGCCCGGTGAACGTCACTGCACCCCTGCCCCTGATTGGCACCCTGCCCTTGATAGGGCCATTGGTCCCGGGGGTCAGTGCCACGGTCAATATCCCCAATAGCCTGAGTGAGCATAAGCAAATCAATCTGCTGCTGGGCCTGGAATACTATGGCTTCACCAGCACCAGCATCGGGGTGGAAATCGCCGCACGTTACCTGGATGATTTCAACGATGCCGTCGAGGAATCGGGCTACATCGAAAAACGCAGCGAATCATCGCTACGTATCACCCGTGATTTCCTGCGTGAACGCCTGCGCAGCACCCTCGTACTGGTCCTGTTTGACCGGAATAACCGACTGGGGAATGACGGCGGCGCAATATACCGCCTCAACCTGGATTATGAACTCGGTCCAGGCCTCGAATTATCCGGCGGCGCAGTGTTTTACAAGGGCGGAGATCAACAGCCCTTCGATGTATTTGAAGATAACGATCGCGTGTTTACGGAAATCAAATGGTCGTTCTGAACCGCTTACTTGCGTTCGAGAAGCGGCTCGAGTGCGGGCCACACTGTATCTAGCAGCAGCGGCTGTGCGCTCACCGTGGGATGAATGCCATCATCCTGGAACATCTCCCTGTTGAGGGCGATCTTGTCGAACAGGAAGGGTACGAGTGCGGTCCCGTTCTGTTCGGCCACGGTGGAAAAAGTCTGGTGAAACCGCTCCGTATAAGCCACACCATAATTACTCGGTATACGCATACCCAGCAGCAATACCCGGCTACCTGCCTGCTGGTTGGCTTGCACCATCTTTGCAAGGTTGGCCTTCATCGCATCCAGCGACAGACCGCGCAGTCCATCGTTCGCACCCAACTCGATAATCACCACCGACGGCTTATAGCTGTCCAGATCTTTTGCCAGTCGCGCCAGACCGCCGGATGTCGTTTCACCACTCACACTGGTATTGATTACCTGGTGAAGATAGCCTTCCGCATCCAGTCGCTTTTGCAACAGGTTTACCCAGCCCTGTTCAATCGGAATACCATAGGCCGCACTCAGGCTGTCCCCGGTCACCAGAATCGTGGTTGATGCCTGTACCGGTCCCGCGAACAAACACAGCAGTAGCAGAAATTTTGAGATAGAAGATTTTATGAATGCAAACATGAAAGCCGTAGAAGCCAAGGGATTAACACGCGATGTTAATCTGGGACAGGCACGAGAAGCCAGAACCCTGAACATCCTCAGTGGCGTCGACCTGAGCGTCAATGCAGGTGAATCCGTTGCGATACTGGGCGGATCCGGCTCCGGCAAGACCACCTTACTTTCGTTGCTGGCCGGTCTGGACCTGCCCTCTTCCGGTGAATGCTGGCTGGACGGCGCCTTGCTGAATGACATGAACGAGGACCGTCGCGCAGCCCTGCGCGCCGGTCGTGTCGGGTTCGTGTTCCAGTCCTTTCAGCTACTGCCCGGTTTTTCAGCCCTGGAAAACGTCATGCTGGGCGCCGAACTGGCGGGTGATGAAAACCCGCGTGAGACTGCAACCACGATCCTGGCAAACGTGGGCCTGGCAGAACGCATGCAGCACCCTCCGCATAAACTATCCGGGGGCGAGCAGCAGCGTGTCGCACTCGCGCGCGCCTTCGCGGGCAAGCCCAGGATTCTGTTTGCCGATGAACCCACTGGCAACCTCGACATCAAAACCGGCGAGCACATCATCGACCTGTTGTTTGAACTCAACAAGGCGCAGGGCACCACCCTCATCCTCGTGACCCATGATGCGGCGCTGGCCAAGCGTTGCCAGCGTGTCCTGCAACTGCAGGGCGGCAAACTGCATGAGTAAGGCAACCATGACCTTGCTCCCCCTGCGCTACGCTGCGAGACGCCTGCGTCATCTCGGTGATTTCGGAGAATTACGCGTACTGACACTTGCCATCATTGTCGCGGTTGCCGCCTCGTCAGCGGTCGGCCTCTTCAGCGAGCGGATGCGCAGTGCGCTGGAAGCGCAGAGTGCCGAATCACTAGGGGCCGATCTGCTGCTGACAGGACGTGAAGCCATACCCAGCTCCATTATTGATTCGGCCGAGAACCTGCAGATCAAGACACTGCAGCACCTCAACTTTCCGAGCCTCGCGCTGGCCGGCGATAAAACCGCACTCGCTGCTGTCAAGGCCGTTACGCCAGGTTACCCGCTGGCCGGTAAGCTTCGGATTGCCGATGAGCCTTATCAAAGCTCAAGGGAAACCACGCAAACACCTGCCAACGGTGAGGCCTGGGTCGATGTGCGTATCTGGAACGAACTCGCGTTGTCCCCTGGTGCCGACATTCAGCTCGGCGCCCTAACCCTGCGGGTGGCGGCCTATCTTGAATATGAACCAGACCGCGGTGTCGGCTTTGTTGATCTGGCACCCCGGGTACTGATTAACGCGCAGGACCTTGAAGCCAGCGGTCTGCTTGGCCCAGGTAGTCGTGTGCAGTACACCGCCATGTTTCGCGGACCAGCCAGTGCACTACAAGAACTGCGCGAGAAAACCAGCCTGCCGCCCGCCTTACGCTGGGTAACGCCCTCAGAAGCGCGCCCGGAGATACGCCTCGCCCTGAGTCGTGCCGGCCAGTTCCTGGATATCGCCGTGCTGGCCGTCACCCTGCTCGCTGCCGTGGCCATTGCCCTGACCGCACAGCAACACGGCATGCATCTGCGTGATGAAGTCGCGGTGCTCAAATGCATGGGCGCCAGCCGGCAATTCGTCTTTCAGACACACCTGGCTTCCCTGCTTCTGCTGGGTGCAATAGGCACATCCATAGGCCTGCTCATAGGCTATGGCGGGCAGGCGATTCTTGGCTGGCTGCTGGCCGGACTGGTACAGGGGCTGACGCTACCGGCGCCCAGTTTGCTGGCCTTGCTGTCTCCCGCCGTACTTGCCCTCATCATGCTGCTGGGCTTTGCCGTACCGCCGGTCTTTACCGCAACCAACACCCCGCCGATGCGTGTCTTCCAACGTAGCGCGGATCAAACCCGTGGTACGGCCATGATCTGGACAGTCGCCATCGCGGCGGCGCTTGGCTTGCTGGCGTGGCAAACGCGTGAACCCCGACTGGCTGCAGCGGTATTACTGGGCAGTACTGCCGCACTGCTCATATTGTCGCTTGTCAGCGGCGTGCTGATTCTGAGCCTGGCCGGGCTGCGCCAGCGTGGCGGCCTGGGCTGGCGATTTGGTTTGGGCAATATTGCCCGCCGACGGGGTAAAACCATCGGCCAGTCCGTCGCATTGGGGCTTGGCCTGCTGGCCCTGTTACTGGTCAGCGTTGTCAGGGAAGACCTGCTGGATGCCTGGCAGGATCGTTTGCCGCCGGATACACCGAATGTCTTCCTGATCAATATCCAGACCGAGCAACTCGATACGCTGAGAACCTTCTTCGCAGGTTATAACCACAACATTCTCAAACTCTGGCCGATGGCACGCGGTCGCCTGGTCGCCCTGAATGGTGAAGCGGTTTCCGCCCAGAGTTTCGATGACCCTGAAACCCAGCGCTGGATCAACCGCGATTTCAATATGTCCTGGACCGACAGCATCGGCTGGGATAACGAGATCACCGAGGGGCAATGGTGGGGCGACGAAGCCCAGGGCCAGGCCTGGCTGTCCGCCGAGGAATACGCACGGGAGCGTCTGAACCTGAAACTCGGCGACCGTATGACCCTGCAGTACGGACCCGAGCAGATTGAATTTACCGTCAAGAACTTCCGCGAAGTGCAGTGGGACAGTTTCCAGCCGAATTTCTTCCTGTTGGCCCCGCCCGGCGTTCTTGATCATGTGCCAGCCCAGTGGCTGACCAGCATTTACCTGTCAGCAGATCAGCGCGGACTGCTGCGCGATCTTGTGAAAACCTTCCCCAACATCACGGCACTGGATCTGGACGCAGCCATGAACCAGGTCCGTAGCATCATCAATCGCCTGGTCAGCGCCGTGGAGTTCATGCTGCTGTTTACGCTGGCAGCAGGGCTGGTGGTATTGCTGGCCGCGATTGAAGGCACACGTGACGAACGAGCGCAGGAAACCGCACTGCTCAGAGCCCTGGGTGCATCCAGCAATAGCCTGCGCCAGGGATTGCTCGGCGAGTTTGCGGCACTGGGCCTGGTCGCCGGGCTGGTAGCCGCCGCGGCCGCGCAGGGTATCGCCTCGATACTGGCCAGCCAGGTGTTCGATATTCCCTACGGGCTGCGGCCCGGCCTGTGGTTGATCAGCGCCCTGTCGGGTGCAGCCCTGGTGACCTTCTTTGGCTGGGTGAGTTTACGCCGCGTGCTGAACACGCCACCCACGCAGGTTTTACGCGGCGGCTAGTCGTTTGATTCAACCGGCCAGGGACTGCTCGCGAGCGAATTCGATGAAATAGTCGATCGACGCCGGGTTCTGCATGGCATCGCGACTCACCGACCTGGCAACATCACCGCCCATCAGTATCTTCCTCACCGGCACCTCAAGCTTCTTGCCAGTCAGGGTATAAGGGATGGCCGGTACCGCGTAGTAGGCGTCCGGCACATGGCGAGGTGAGCACTGGCGCTTCAATGCCTGGGTGATTTTCTGCTTGAGAGCCTCGCTGAGTTCCTGTCCCTGCTTCAGCCTGACGAACATGGGCATGAAGAACTTGCCCTCGGGCAGATCGAGGTTGACCACCATGGAATCCTCGACTTCATCCAGCGCCTCGACGCAGCGGTAAATTTCCGCCGTACCAATACGAACGCCGTAACGGTTCAGGGTCGAGTCAGATCGTCCACGGATGAAGCAGCCGCCCCGATCATTGAGCTCAAAGAAATCACCATGGCGCCAGACACCCGGCCAGGTATCGAAATAGGAATCAAGATAGCGATGGTTGCTCTCGTCGTTCCAGAAGTACAGCGGCATCGACGGCATAGGCTGGGTAATCACCAGCTCGCCCACCTCGTTGATAACCGGCTCACCGGCTTCATTAAAGGCATGGGCATCGACCCCCAGCGAGCGTGCCTGGATCTCGCCGGCATACACCGGCAGGTTACAGCTGCCATTAACGAATGCCGATGCCACATCGGTGCCGCCGCTCTGCGAGGTCACCCACAGGTCCTGCTTCACGTTTTCATATAACCATTGCATGGATTCGGGTGTTGCCGGCGAGCCGGTCAGCAGCACGCCTTCCATGGCGTCAAAGTCATAGCTTGCCTTTGGTACCACGCCCTCTTTCTGCATCATGGCCAGGTAGGTGGGGCTGGCACCAAACAGCGTGGCGCGTGATTCGCTGGCCAGGCGCCACAGAATGTCGACCTCCGGCGCACTGGGATGACCGTCGTAAAGCACTGGTGTCGATCCGACCAGCAGAGAGGCCATGAGAATGTTCCACATGATCCAGCCCGAGGACCTGTAGAAGAACATGCGGGTATCCGGCCTCAGGTTACTGTGCAGACCCAGCATCTTGTGCAGTTCCAGCAGCACGCCACCATGACCATGCACGATGGCCTTGGGCAGGCCGGTGGTACCCGATGAATAGACCACCCACAGGGGGTGATCAAACGCCAGCGCCTCGAACACCAGCGGCGGGACTTCACCGTCGCCGAGGAAATCAGACCAGGGAACCGCCGAATCAACGGGCGCTGCGGCTGTTTTATCGAGGTATGGCAGGTAGATCACCTGCTGCAGCGTGGGCAAGCCATCGATAATTGCCCTGACCTCGTTGCTGCGGTCAAAGTCCTTGTTGCCGTAACGGTAACCATCCACGGTGAACAGCAAGCGCGGTTCAATCTGCTGAAAACGATCCAGCACGGTGGTGGCCCCGAAATCTGTCGCACAGCTCGACCAGATAGCGCCGACACTTACCACGGCCAGGCAGGCGATCATGGTTTCGGGAATGTTGGGCATAAACGCCACCACCCTGTCCCCTGGCTGCACACCACTTTCACGCAGCGCATGGGCCAGGCGTGCAACCTGCGCGCGCAGTTCATCCCAACTAAGACGCGCAAGGGGTTCGACCTCAGAGGCAAACAGGATGGCGGGTTCCTCGCCACGGGCATGGCGCAATGCATGCTCGGCAAAATTAAGCGTTGCCCCCTCAAACCACTTGGCACCCGGCATGACCGCCTCTTTCAGAACCTGCTTGTAAGGGGTAGCGCTCTGAATTTCATAGAAATCCCAGAACGCAGCCCAAAAAGACGCCACGTCATCCACGGACCACTGGCGCAGCGCTTCGTAACTGTCGAACACCAGGTCACGTTCACGCGACAACCAGCGCATGAAACGAGTCATTTCAGAACTATCGATGCGAGACTGGCTCGGTCGCCAGAGCAGATCGCCTTCGTTTAGCATGGGTCTTCCTGCAAAGTTTCCGGGCAAGAGCCTAAGCGCATAGCGCCACAAACAAGTCATCCAAACTGACGAGGTTAGATTAGTCGCCAGCCCACAGAATGAGAATAATCTAACAAACGATAGATTTTTTGGAGAACGAAATGGCTGGTCTGTATTACGAGGAATTTTCCATCGGGCAAAAGTTCGAGCATCCGCTTCGGCGTACCATCACCGAAACCGACAACCTGCTGTTCACTGCCCTCACGCACAACCCCGCGCGCCTGCACCTCGACGAGGAATACTGCAAGAATGAAACCGAGTTCGGTACGCGTATCGTCAACAGCACCTTTACCTTGGCATTGATGGTTGGCGTGACCGTGTATGACACCACCCTGGGCACGACCAGTGGCAACCTGGGCTGGAAGGAAATCAATTTCCCGAAGCCGGTTTTCCACGGCGACACGCTGCATTTTGAAACCGAGATTGCGGACATGCGTGAAAGCAAGTCACGACCCAAGGACGGCATCGTCACCTTCATTCACAGGGCCTATAACCAGAAAGATGAACTGGTCGCAGACTGTGTCCGTATCGCCCTGATGCTCAAGAAACCCGCCGCATGACCCAGGCCAGCATCATGCGTTCCTGGCTCTTCGTGCCGGGCGATAACGAGAAAATGCTCGGCAAGAGTGCCGGCCTGGGTGCCGACGCGCTGGTGCTCGACCTGGAAGACGCCGTGGTCGAGTCACGCAAGGCAGTAGCCCGCCAGATGGTCAGTGATCACCTGCTGGTCGCCGACCGTAGTGCCTGCCAGCACTGGGTGCGCATCAATGCGCTGGACACTGACCATGCACTGGACGACCTTCGTGTGGTGATGGCCGGCCGGCCAGATGGCATCTTCTTGCCCAAGGCTGAACACGCACAGGATGGTGACACCCTCGCCGCGCATATTGCAGAGCTCGAAAGCGAGTACGGCATCGACAGTGGCAGCACAGGCATCCTGCTGGTCGCGGTTGAAACCTCCAGGGCCATTCTGACCATCGGCAGTTATACCGCCGTGCATCCGCGTGTGTGCGGGCTGACCTGGGGGGCCGTCGATCTAAGCGCCTCAATCGGCGCCATCAGCAACACGGATGAGGCAGGCAACCTGACCGCGCCCTATATTCACGCACGCACGATGACACTGGTCGCCGCCAGTGCGTCGGGCGTACAGGCCGTGGACACCGCCTTCCTGAATTTCAGGGATGAAGCCGGACTGCGCCAGAACTGCCTGGAAGCCCGCCGCGACGGCTTCCTCGGCAAGATCGCCATTCACCCGGCCCAGGTGGCGGTGATCAATGAAGTGTTCATGCCCAGCGCAGAGGAAGTCGACCATGCTAAAGCCGTGGTGCAGGCCTTTGCCGACAACCCGCAAGCCGGTTCCGTCAGCCTGAATGGCAAGATGCTGGACAAGCCGCATCTGCTGCAGGCCGAACGTATTCTGAGCATCGCAAAACACAATTAAAAGTTGCCAGTTGCTGACGTCAGCAATGTCGAACTTACAGCCCCTGTCCGGTTTTCTTGCCCGATCCGGTCACGCCGAGTAAGGTCGTGAATCGGCCGCCATTGGTGCCGCATGCGGGTCTTGCTTTTGGATGATCTTTATTCCATTCAGGGTAAAACAGCCCTGATCACAGGGGGCTGCCGTGGTATCGGTCGCATGATGGCTGAGGGCCTTCTCAGGGCAGGTGCCCGGGTATGGGTGACCGGCCGCGATGAAGCCTATGTCAATCAGGCAGTGCAGGAATTATCTGCAATGGGGCCGTGCCTGGGTATTTCAGCGGAATTGGGAAGCAAGGTAGGTATCGAGAAGCTGGCATCTGACCTGATCGCGCAGACGGATTCACTGAACATACTGATCAACAACGCGGCGCAGTATGTGCTGCACCGCTGGAACAGTCCGATTACGAGACGTTCAACCAGTTACTACAGCTCAATACCAGCGCTGCATTTGAACTTACGAGACAGTTATTGCCGGCCCTGAAACTCGCCGCGAAAGAGAAAGACCCGGCCCGTGTCATCAATACAGGCAGTACGGTTGCACTCACCAACTGCGCCTGGCATTCCTGGGCCT
>JBFKKS010000097.1:0-8702 GCA_041630955.1 Nevskiales bacterium | reverse complement strand
GCTTCAGCCGTATCACTTACTTTCCGGATCGTCCGGATATCCTGGCTCGTTATCGAGTGACAATCGAGGCCGATAGCACGCGTTACCCCACCTTATTGAGCAATGGCAATCGTGTCGCGTACACCATGCTCGAAAATGGGCGTCAGCAGGTTCAGTGGGATGATCCTTTTCCAAAGCCCAGCTATTTGTTTGCGCTCGTGGCAGGCGATCTTGCCTGTGTGACGGATCAATACCTGACCGGCTCGGGTCGTACCATCGCTATCGAATTCTACGTGGAGCACGGACGAGAATCACTCTGTGGACACGCAGTGAATTCGCTCAAGCAAGCGATGGCCTGGGATGAAGCCACCTATTCGCTCGAATATGATCTGGATACCTACATGGTCGTGGCGGTGTCCAGCTTCAACATGGGGGCGATGGAAAACAAGGGCCTGAACATTTTTAACGATCGTTTCGTCCTTGTCAGCCCGGAAACGGCGACAGATTCAGACCATGAGCTTGTAACCGCGATTATCGGGCATGAGTATTTTCATAACTGGACCGGCAACAGGGTGACCTGTCGTGACTGGTTTCAACTCAGCCTTAAAGAAGGTCTCACCGTATTTCGCGAGCAGCAATTCATGCAGGCTTGTGTTGGTGGCAGCACCCAGCGCATCGAGCAGGTGCGCATGCTCCGTGAGCGACAGTTTCCGGAAGACGCAGGCCCACTGGCTCACCCCGTACGCCCGGACAGTTATATCGAGATCAACAATTTCTATACCGCTACAGTGTATGAGAAAGGCGCGGAATTGGTGCGTATGCTGCACGGCATGCTGGGGCAGGAAGCTTTTGCGCGAGGTCTGCGCAGCTATCTGAAAAGCCATGATGGGCAAGCTGCCACGATCGAGGATTTCGTCGAGGCCATGCAAAACGAGACCGAGACAGATCTTGGGCAATTCTTCAGGTGGTATAGCCAGGCGGGCACGCCTGAGGTAACCGTTCGCGAGATCGAAGCATCGAGTGAAGCAGAGTACCGCTTGGAATTTACCCAGTTCACGCCGGCAACTCCCGGCCAAGCTGAAAAACAACCCTTGCTGATACCTTTGCGAATAGGACTTCTTGGCCAACCAGGGCAGAGCGATCATCTGGTTACACTCAATGATACCTGGCAGGAAGTTACCTTTGGTATCGAGTCGCTGCAGGTGACCCCCGTTTTCCTGCGTGGTTTTTCAGCGCCGGTACACCTGAATTTCCCCTATAGTGCAGACCAGCTTGCACGCATAGTCCTGCAAGAGGAGGATGGTTATGCACGGTGGGAGGCGATGCAGCGTCTCTACCTGCAGCATATGCTGGGAGAGATCACGGCTGAGCCATTGATTGACGTGTTGGGACAAATACTGGCATCTGAGTCTGATTGTGGCCTGCTGGCTGAGCTGCTAACCCTGCCGACAGAGAATCAACTTATTGAACTAGCACCAGCACCGGTTAAGCTGGATCAGCTACTGGATCGCCGTGACGGACTGCTGCAACGTATTGGCCTGAGTCTGGCCGCGCCTTTGTCCAAACACCTGAATGATCAGGAAGCGACCGCTACTGCTGATTATTCCATAGCATCAGCCGCTAAACGGCGATTGCATGCTATCTGTCTGCTGCTGGTAGTGCGCGTTGCAGATGAAGCATCAGCGGCACTCGCCGAACAGTACTATCAGCAGGCCAGCAATATGTCCGATACATTAGCTGCAATGCAGGCGTTACGTGACCTGGAATGCGAACAACGCGAGCGTGTCATGCAGGACTTTTATGCCCGCTGGTCCGGCCAACCGCTGGTGCTGGATAAATGGTTTGCCATTCAGGCCTGCACCCATTTCGGTGAACCGGCAACACGGATAAGGCGTCTGCTTGATGACCAGGGCTTTGACTTGCGTAATCCGAATCGCGTTCGTGCGTTGATAGGCGCATTTGCAATGAATAACCCCAGGGGCTTGCATGACAGGAGCGGTGCTGGCTATGCCTTGCTGCAGGAACTGTTGCCCAAGCTGGACAGCCTAAACCCACAGGTCAGTGCACGCATGGCTCAATCGCTGAGTAACTGGCATCAACTGGATGCCGATCGCAAGCGGCAAATCAATCATTTGCTACAAACTCTTATGGATCAGCCTGGGCTGTCTGCTGACCTGAAAGAAATACTCGCAAAGCTTTCTGCTGCCTCTTGACTGACGCATTGATGACATAGATAGCTGATAGTGGCGTCATAAAGCTGTCATGTACGTCTAGCAAACTTGCTTGCAAGAGGTGAGGTAATGCAAGGCAAAAACATACTAATTCTCAAAGACAAAAGCTTATCCGCTCCATGATACGCATGGCACTGGAAAGAGCGGATTTTGTGGTGAGTGAGGCCGAGTCAGCGCAGGAAGCACGTCTCATATAGTGGATCAGCATCCTGACCTGGTCCTGCTCGACTGGATGTTGCCGGGTATTAGCGGTATTGAGCTGCCCCGTAAAATCCGAGCAGACAAGCTGGCCAGGGATTTGCCGATTATCATGCTCACTGGCCAGGTTGAAGAGGAGGATCGCGCACGCGGACTGAATACGGACGCAGGCGATTACATCAACAAGCCATTTTCATTATCAGAGATGGCGACATGAGTACGTGCAGTGCTGAGACGCAGCCTGCCGGGTGAAGAAGATGAGACCCTGGAAGTCGATCAGCTTTGCATGGACGCTGCGGTGCATCATAAAATGACGGCAATTAACCATTTTGAATGAATGAATATCCGTTTATAAAGGTGATTATTAATGAAGCTTTCAACAAAACCATCATTGTCTTTTCTGGCTACGGCACTGCTGCTGGGAGGCGCTACCCAGGCCGCACAGGCGGCAGAAATCAAGTTCAAGACTGACGGTGGACTGAAGTGGGAAACCGATGATGGCAAGGCATCAGGACAGTTTGGTGGTCGCATTATGGTCGATGGGAATGCATTCGATGATGATAATACGCCGAATAAGGGCAGCTACGACGGTGGCTTTGAATTCCGTCGTTTAAGACTTTTCGGCAAGGGTCAGTACCTGGATTATTCCGGCGTGGTCCAACTGGACTTTTCTGGCGGTGACGTTGCGATCAAGGACGCCTACATCAGTAAGAAGGCCTTTGGTGGCGAGATCACTGGCGGTCACTTCAAGCAACCGTTCGGCCTGGAGGAGCTGACTTCGTCCAAGTACATCACATTCGCCGAACGTGGGTTCGGTAGTGAAGGTATCGCCACTAGCCACAAGATGGGTTTGGGATACAGTACGGCACGAGGCAATACAACAATGGCGGCAACCGTCTATGATGCTGCGGATCTGGATAATGGCGATGCCAAAGATCCCGGCACCGGCATTGGTGGCCGCTTTACCTGGGCACCACACGCTGAAGCGGGCAACGTAATGCATATTGGGATTGCAGTGGCTGGCGAAAAGAATGTTGATTTCAGTGCCAGCCTTCGGCCAGAGGCTCACCTTGGACAGAAGTACAAGATGATTGAGGTCGATGCCGCAGACGTACACAAGATTGGGCTGGAAGCGGCACTGGTTCGTGGAGCCTTCTCTGTACAGGGTGAATACATGACCGCCGAGGCCGATGGCGCCACTACCGAAACGCTGAATACGTACTATGCGCAGGTTTCCTACTTCCTGACGGGTGATGCCAGACCCTATAAAGCCAAAGCCGGAACATTCGATCGGGTGAAGCCTGGTGACAACGGTGCTTGGGAACTTGCCTTGCGTCTTGATGGGGCCGAGAACGACGATAACGGCGCAGAAGCCGAGGCTGTTACCTTTGGTGTGAACTACTACGCTACCAAGCAGGTTCGCTGGATGCTCAACTATATTACTGCGGACATGACTGAAGCGGGCAAGCCCACGGATAGCCCCAACGCACTGGTAGTTCGCTGGCAACTGGATTTCTAGGCGCCCTTTACTACCAGTAGACGAGCCCCACCCAGGTGGGGCTTTTTTATGTCACCGCCTCTAAACCAGGTTTCAGGTTTGACGAGCGATAGGCACAAGCTGTTATTAGCTTGAAACCAAGCGGTTACCCAGGCGAATTAGCCGGGAGAATGCTGAGAGCGTCATGCAATTGTCACAATCGGCCTGTATTCATCGCCATGTTGAAGTTTGCGACTGGTAGCAACGACGCGAACAATATGTACATTTCAGTCATCGGGCTCACATACCCGCTGGTGCCACCTTAAGAACCGCATCCCTCGCCATGGTGTGGCCACCGGCGGGGAATGGGCATGATTGCCACGGTAATAGTGATTTTCGTTTATCTCTTCTATGCGGTCATTCCATTGTTCATGCCTGCCGATGCAGGTTTGGCCCGCCCGATATGTGGGCTGTGCACTGTTTGGAGCGCATTGGAAACCATGACCGTAATATTGCTGAATACTTGATTTACTTTGTCGAGGGCAATGAACTGCGCCATATCAGCCTTGAAGACATGGAAAAACGCATCAGTAAAACCAGTTGATCCTTAGCATGCTGCCGTCTGTCAGTTAGCCAAGCAGTGTACGAAGGATATGAAAGAAGATTATTGACAGCAGCGCACCCGCCGGCAGGGTGATGATCCATGACAGGAAGATCGATCGCACCACACCCAGGTTCAGGGCGGCGATACCACGAGCAATGCCGACCCCCATTACCGCACCCACCAGTGTGTGGGTGGTGGAGATCGGCATGCCAGTACCTGACGCAATAACGACGGTTCCGGCAGCAGCCAGTTCAGCTGCAAATCCACGGCTAGGGGTGAGATGTGTGATGTTACGGCCGACTGTCTCGATCACGAAGCGGCCATAAGTCGCCAGCCCAATCACGATACCGACACCACCTAGCATCAGGACCCATAGCGGAAGAGGCGAATTCTGAAGTACCTCGCCGGTTTGCGCGACACTAATAACAGCAGCAACGGGTCCGACGGCATTGGCCACGTCATTGGAGCCATGAGCAAAGGCCATTGCACAGGCTGTAATTACCATCAGTACGCCAAAGACACGTTCTACGCTTGCAAATTCTGCCGCCCTTGAGGCACCCTCGGGCAGCGTTATTTTTTGTACAAAGTAGCTGCCCACAATCGTAATCAGAATGCCTACTGCTGTCGCAACGGCGTAGCTTTGCACTACCGTCAAATCAAGCCCTACATGTTTCAGGCCTTTGAAGAGGGTAACCAGCGTCAGGAAAAAGCCGGCTGCAAACATATAAATCGGAACATATTTTTTTGCATTGGCCAGGGGGGTGGGCGTCTCGAGGACGAGCCTCTGCACACTGGTGAACAAGAGGTATGCGACCATGCCAGCCGTGAGCGGGGAAATAACCCAGCTCATTGCGATCTGCCCGACCTTGCCCCAGTTAACGGCGTCCATCCCGATTCCGGCAACGGCAAATCCGATGATTGCCCCCACTATGGAGTGGGTGGTGGATACCGGCCAGCCCATGTTCGAGGCAATCAGCAACCAGGTTGCAGCAGCAAGTAGTGCAGCGAGCATGCCGAATACCATAATCTCAGGGCTGCCTGACAGCAGGCTGGCATCAAACATCCCCTTGCGAATGGTTGAGGTGACCTGGCCACCTGCAAGTACGGCGCCGGCAAATTCGAAGATTGCTGCGACGAGCAAGGCCTGCTTAAGTGTGAGCACCCGGGCGCCAATCGAAGTAGCCATGGCGTTTGCCACGTCATTAGCGCCAATACCCCAGGCCATGAAAAGCCCAAATGCAGCAGCCAGCCCGATATAAAGATACATGTGTTCCATGATGAATCCCTTAGTTCTGTCTGCTTTTAACGGGCAAGAATCAGTTGCAGTCTTGAGCCAACTGTCTGTGAAAGATTGGCAATTTCGCCAATACCGTCGATCGTCTTGTAGAGAAACATCACGTCAATGGGCGAATACTGATCTTCGACCGTGTATAACTTTTCCCTGATCTCGACCTCGAGGCGATCCGTATCACTCTCGATTTCATCGAGGGTCGCAATCATCGCTTCCATGACCTGTACCTCGGTGCCACGGAAGCCGCTCTCGAACAGTTCGCTGAGTTCACTCACAGATTTGAAGGCCTGTGCGGAAGCATCCACGGACCGTTGGGTAAACTCACGCAAGTTATCCTGGATCACGTCTGGAATAGGCAATTTGCGCCCAAGAATGAGGCCGGATATATCCTTTGTCCGGTTAGCTATCCGGTCTTGGGCGGTAATCAGATCAAGCAGATCGGCCCGCGCGACAGGCATAAAGATTGTCTGTGGCAGGTTTAATCGCAACTTCCGCTTGATGTCATCAGCAGCATGTTCCAATTCTTCAATCTGTTCGTGGACCTTGCGTGCTGCCGTAAAATCAGACAGGCAGGCCGCATCAATAAATTCAGGTAATTCATTGGCACAGTCATGCACTTTCTGCATGTGTTGGCCAATACCATTGATTGGCGAGCTAGCGAATATCTGCGAAAAGTAATTTCGAACGGCCATGAAGCGGACCCTGAGCTGGATGTGCAGGGCAGACTTTACTGGTTTGGGGCACCAAGGGGCAAGCTGCGGGCCTGATAAATGGCTTCAACATATTCGATTTTCCATAATCACAGTGGCGGGGCGATCGGAGAATTAGCCGTTGTAAAGACGGTCTGTAACAATGGATTCTGGTAGAATCCCGCACCGCTATGGCACGTAAAAAAAACACTCGTAAGACAACCGCGCCCCGTAAGAGCCTGTTAGGTGCCTTTTGGGCACCCATTATCGTGCTCGCTTGTATTGCAGCATTACTTGGCGCTGTCTATACCATCTATCTGGATCTACGCGTGCGTAGCCAGTTCGAAGGTGCTCGTTGGTCCCTGCCAGCCAAGGTATACGCACGCCCGTTACAGGTTTATCCAGGCCAAAAGATGAGTGGCAACGGGCTGGCAACTGAATTAGACCGGTTGGGGTACCGCCGCAGTGAGAATCTGGTTGGCCCGGGCTCGTACCGAGTGGTATCGGGTCATATCTCTGTTGCCTCACGCAGTTTCCGCTTCTGGGATGGCCTGCAGCCTACCAAGCAGATCAGGATTGATTTCGACGGTTCTGAAATTGACAAGATTGCTGATATTCAAACTGGTGAGGCAGTCTCGCTACATCGTTTTGACCCGTTGTTGATCGGTAGTATTTACCCAGTCCAAGGTGAAGATCGAATTCTTGTAAGACTGAGTGAAGTGCCGGATTTGCTTCTTACGGGCTTACAGGTTGTTGAGGACCGGAATTTTCGAGCACATTTCGGCATTGACCCGAAAGCGATCATGCGTGCCATGGTGGCAAATCTTCGTGCTGGCAGGGTAGTGCAGGGCGGCAGTACGCTAACGCAACAACTGGTCAAGAATTTCTTCCTGACCAGCCAGCAGAACCTTACCCGCAAGGCTAAAGAAGCCATTATGGCGATGCTGCTCGAGATGCATTACAGCAAGGATGAAATCCTCGAGGCATACCTTAACGAGGTCTACCTGGGCCAAGATGGCGCCCGAGCTGTGCATGGATTCGGGTTGGCCAGTCACTTCTTCTTTAAGAAGCCTTTGACTGAGTTACAGATACATGAAGTTGCGCTACTGGTAGGGATGGTTAAAGGGCCTTCTTACTATGATCCACGCCGTCACCCGGATCGTGCGTTGGAACGTCGCAATCTTGCCTTGGACATGTTCGCTGATGCCGGCATGCTTACCATGCAGGAATTAGAACAAGTTAAGCAAAGGCCTTTGAATGTTGCTGCCAAGGCACCGGCAGGTACGACGCGTTATCCGGCCTTCGTCGACCTGGTGAGGCGACAACTGCATGGCCAGTATCGAGAGGCTGATCTGACCTCAGAAGGTCTACAGGTCTTTACAACGCTGGATCCGCGTACCCAGGAGGCTGCTGAACTGCGTGTCAGTAAGGTGGTAGCCAGTCTTGAGTCCAGTCGCGGTTTTTCCAAGAATACCCTGCAGGGCGCCATTGTCGTCACATCAGTTGAGAATGGTGAAGTACTGGCGGTAGTTGGAGATCGCAACACCGATTTTTCCGGCTTTAACCGCGCCCTGGATGCCAAGCGTCCAGTAGGCTCACTGATTAAACCGGTGGTTTACCTGACTGCGCTAGCGCGTCCAAGGCGCTATAACCTGGTTTCTCTTCTAAACGATGAGGAACTTGAGATGCGTCAGCCCAATGGCGACATCTGGCAGCCTCAGAACTATGACAAGCGTTTCCACGGTGACGAGGTACCGCTATGGGTCGCTCTGGTTAAAAGCTATAACGTCGCGACGGTCCGTCTGGGCATTGATGTTGGTATTCCAGCAGTGGTGGATACGCTGAAGCGTCTCGGCTACAAGAATACCCCCATGGCAGTGCCTTCACTGGCTCTGGGTACCGTGGAAATGGCACCACTCGAGGTGGCCCAGGTGTATAACACCCTGGCAGCCGGGGGGTATTACACGCCACTACTGTCGATTAACTCTGTCTTGAGCAAGGATGGCGAACCCTTGACTCGCTATCAGCTGCGCCTGCGTCAGGCCTACGATGAAGGCGCCGTCTATCAGCTCAACTGGGCCATGCAGAGAGTTGTTCGGGAGGGTACAGCTGCCTCTGCCTATAATATTATTTCCAGAGATATCAATCTGGCAGGCAAGACAGGTACGACGGACGATTTACGCGATAGTTGGTTTGCCGGGTATAGCGGGAATCGACTTGCCGTTGCCTGGGT
>JBFKKS010000096.1:0-8752 GCA_041630955.1 Nevskiales bacterium | reverse complement strand
GTGCACGGCGGTTCCTTCGCGAGGTGGATTCCAGCTCGGTGATGGTAAATGCCTCAACTCGCTTCGCTGATGGCTTTGAATATGGTCTGGGTGCTGAGATTGGCATCAGCACCGACAAGTTTCACGCTCGCGGGCCGGTTGGCCTGGAAGGACTGACTTCACTGAAATATGTCGTACTGGGCGACGGTCACGTTCGTCAATGAAAAAAGGAATAAATCACCTGGAACGACCGATTGCCATACTTGGCGGCACCTTCGACCCGATCCATAACGGCCATTTGCGCCTGGCCCTGCAGATGCGTGACCATTTAGGTCTTGAGCGAATCTTGCTGGTACCCAGTGCCCGACCTCCGCACCGGAGCTCCCCGGGAGCGACACCTGGCCAACGTGCCAAGTGGATACGCGTGGCCACCGCCGGAGAGCCGGGTCTTCAGCTGGATGATCGTGAGTTGATTCGTCCGGGCGTGTCTTACACGGTCGATACGCTGGAAAGCTTGCGTGCAGAGCTGCCGTCGACCCCGCTTTGCCTGGTAATGGGGAATGATGTTCTGGCCGAGCTGGATTCGTGGCACCGCTGGCCGGAGATCCTCGATTTTGCCCACATCGTGACCGTGCCGCGTCCGGGTTACATACCGAACTTGACCAAGCCACTCCATGACCTGATCAGTGCACATGAGACGAAGGACTTGTCTGATCTGAGCAAGAACCTGGCTGGTAAGGTATACAACGCCGACCTGCCTCTGCTGGATATTTCCGGCACCCGCATACGGAATCTGATACGGCAGGGTTATAGCCCGCGTTATTTATTGCCAACCGAGGTGCTGCGGGACATTGAAGATTTGGGTACCTACAGGCTGAACCATGAAAACTGAGGAACTACTCTTACTGGTACAAGCGGCACTTGAAGATCTTAAAGGGCAGGATTTACGTGTTCTCGATGTCGAACCACTGACGACAATTACTTCGCGCATGGTGATATGCACTGGCACCTCGGCCCGTCATGTAAAAGCCCTGGCTGACAATGTGATAATGGAGGCCAAGCATGCTGGTCATCAGCCACTGGGAGTGGAAGGCCAGGAAGGTGGAGAGTGGATCCTGGTTGACCTGGGCGACGTGGTGGTACACGTGATGAATGCACAGGCGCGTGCCTTTTACCAGTTGGAGAAGCTGTGGGATCTGCGCCATGTCGAGTCTGCCAGAAAGGGCAGCGACGAAGCGTCCGAAGCCGCGTCTGATTAACGGACTATTGCAACAGACCCAAGCCATAGCATAGATGCGGATACACCTTCTCGCCGTAGGGCGCCGGATGCCCGAATGGGTCATCGCTGCATTTGCCGACTATAGCCGTCGCATGCCCCCGGAATGCAGTTTGCAACTGCATGAGATTGAGCCGGTTCGGCGGGGCAGATCGCAAAGCCCGGAGCATGCCAAGATCGAAGAAGGCGAGCGCATGCTAAAGATACTGGATAAGAGCACGCCCGCTGGAACGCTGATTGTGGCGCTTGATGAGCGCGGTAAATCCCTGAGCAGCAAGCAGCTGGCCGGGCAGATGCAAAGCTGGTTGCAGGGCGGTACGGACGTGGCTTTATTGGTAGGCGGGGCCGATGGCCTGTCGCCGGCGTGCCTTAGTCAGGCCCGATGGCGCTGGTCCCTGTCAGACCTGACGCTGCCACATGCCATGGTGCGGGTCCTTGTGGCGGAGCAGTTGTACCGTGCGTGGAGCATTATCGGAAACCATCCCTACCACCGCGAGTAGCACCATTTAAAGCATTATCGCCTGCTCGACATGAAGCCCAGATGAAAGCCTTAGGGCCTGAATGAGAAAGCGTTTATTCAGATTATCGCTGCTGGCCACTTGCCATTTGAGAGGCTTATGGATGGTCCAGCGTCGGACAGCTTTGCGTTTAGGGCTTGTCAGCGCTGTGGACGGCGCGGATAGTTGAGTGTGAACGCGAGCTAAATACTGCTAATGACAATAACAGCCCCAAGAAGAGTTCAGGATGAGTGAAGAAATTCTCGCCAACGTGACGCCACACGAAACCCGTGTGGCGCTCATAGAAAATGGCATCCTGCAGGAAGTCTACTTGCAGCGATCCACGAACGCCGGTGTGGTGGGTAACGTCTATCTCGGGTCAGTACAACGTGTGCTGCCGGGAATGCAGGCGGCCTTTATCGAGATAGGACTTGAGCGAACCGCTTTCCTGCACGTGACCGACATTTACCATCAACCGCTATCGGAGGGGGACTCTCCGCCTGAAATTCAAAAACTGCTGCATGAGGGTGACACGGTACTCGTACAGGTGATCAAAGACCCTATTAGTACCAAGGGTGCTCGACTGACCACCAATATCAGTATTCCATCGCGTTACCTGGTTTTGCTGCCGCATGGCAGTAACGTTGGTATCTCCGCCCGTATCGAAGATGAGGGGGAGCGTGATCGACTCAAGAACATGGTGGAAGGCATCCGCATGCGACTCGGTCTTGAAGGCGGTTTCATCGTACGGACGGCAGGAGAAGGGGTGACCGAGGAAGCGATGACAGCGGATATCCAGTTCCTGGACAAGCTGTGGTCTTTTATACGGGCCCAGTCCCAAGATTCGCAGCCTGCATGCATGGTTTATGGTGATTTGCCATTGGTGATGCGTATGTTGCGTGATCTGTTGGGCACGGAAGTAGACCGCGTGCGCATAGACTCAAAAGAAAACTACGAGCATGTGATCAAGTTTGCCCAGCGCTTCATACCTGAGGTGGTGGGCCGGATTGAACTCTATAGTGGCGATGGCCCCATTTTCGACCTCTATGGGGCTGAAGATGAGGTGCAAAAGGCGCTACTACCGCGGGTTAATCTGAAATCCGGTGGCTATCTGATTATTGAGCAGACCGAAGCCATGGTCACGGTTGATGTTAATACCGGCGGGTTTGTCGGTACACGTAACCCCGAGGAGACCATTTTCAAGACCAACCTTGAAGCGGCGCAGGCGATATGCAGGCAGCTTCGATTGCGTAATCTGGGTGGCATTATCATTATCGATTTCATTGACATGACCAATGAAGACCACCGCCAGCAGGTCCTGCGCGCGCTTGAAAAGTACCTGGGGCAAGACCCGGCGCGTACTATGATTAGTGGTATATCGGCACTTGGGCTGGTGGAAATGACACGCAAGCGTACCCGGGAAAGCCTGGAACACATGCTATGCGAACCCTGTGTGCACTGCGGTGGTCGTGGCTTTCTCAAATCGGTAGAGACAGTTTGTCACGAAATCCTTCGTGAAGTGATGCGGTCAGCACGCCAGTTTGATGCCACTGAAATGATGGTGCTCGCTAACCCGGATGTGATTGATATGCTGCTCGATGAACTCTCTACTGCCATGGCAGAGCTTGAAAACTACATCGGCAAGCCGATCAAGCTACAGGCCGAGGCTCTGTATCAGCAGGAGTTGTTTGATGTGGTTCTGGCCTGAACCACGGCGCACTGGCACTTAAACGATCAGGGAAGATCAGGAATCTAATCATCGCCATGTCTCGCTGGAAGAATAAACTCAGAACAGGCGGCTTGCTGGCGCTTTCTGTCGTACTGATTCTGGCAGCCGTGATCATGGGGGCGGTAAGGCTGGTTGATTTATCCGCGCCCCGCTATCGGCAAGACCTGGCCAACCTGATGACCGAGGCGATTGACCAACCAGTAGAGGTTGGTCGCATGGGCATGAGCTGGCGAAGCATGCGTCCGACCATCGATCTCGGCGATGTGGTGGTGCTTGATCCGGATAATGGTCTGGCAGTTTTCGAGTTACGCGAAATCCATGTGCCATTTCGCTGGATGCCGCTTTTGCGTGGTCGTTTCGAGCCAGTTGAGGTCGTGCTGGAAGGAATGGCCGTAACCCTGGAGTGGCGCGCCGATGGCAGCCTGGGTGTCCAGGGAATCGAGATGCTGGGTGGTGGCGGCAAGGATGCAGGTGGCGAACTGGATGTCGCCGATGTGGTGGAGCAGTTGCGTGTACTCGGACGGGTGGTCGTCAAGGACAGCAAGCTGGCCTGGCAGGAATTTGGCGAGCCTATTGGCTTGGACCATGTGACAGATTTGAATGCGGAACTGGAACTGGCGGTAGATTTCTACAGCCTGAGCCTGGAAGCCGAACTGCCGGAACACCTGGGCGAGCAGTTAGCCCTGCTGGTTGAGGTGAGCGGTGATGTGCAGCATTTAGATGACTTGCAAACCAATATTGATATCCATGCGGAAGGCTTGCATGTACAGGGCTGGATTCAGCCCTTGATCCGGTCCGGCCTGGAACTGAGAGGTGGCACCGCAGAAGTCGACATTGAAAGCGTTTGGCAGGGTCTCCAGCCGAAGGCAGCACACCTGGTGCTGAACGCAGAGGCGCAACAAAGCTGGCAGCAAGATGAGCTGCAAGCCCGGCTACCCGGATTGTCAGCTGATGTGAGTCTGGCCGGTGATCAGGACGGCTGGGCTGCCACGATTAACGCCCTGCAATACCAGGATGCTAATGGAGACGGCCCGGTGACCCAAGGGTCACTTGGATACCAGCCATTGGCGGGTGGGTTCGGGACCGAGTTGCGCGGCCAGCTTGATGTGGTGAGGATATCTGATCTGCTTGCCTGGACCACGGTACTGAGTCTCGTCGAGGATCTGCAGCTACCTGATGAGGCGAGTGGGGAACTTGCCGATGTCGCTTTTGAATACCGAATCCTGCCTGGCACACAGCCACAGCAAAAATTCCAAGCCCGCTTGCAACAAATGGCAGTTCCGCCCAGCGGGCCATTGCCCGGACTGACCGGGCTCAACGGAGAACTTGATTTTGATGGTGAAACGGCCCGGATCAAGCTGGATAGCCAGGGTGGTCAACTGCAAGTCAGGCAGGTATTTGAAGCACCCGTTCCGCTGGATTCTCTCAAGACGGTATTGACCGCCAAGGCCGTATCCGGGGGTTGGCAGTTGGTCACCGAATCGTTATCACTGAAGGTGGCCACACTGACCGCTGCGGGTAGTCTGGAATTGTTGGTATACGGAGATGAGCGTTCACCCGAAATTGATCTGAAACTAGATTTCTCGGCCACTGAAATCCTGCCGGTTAAGCCATTGATACCCATTCCGCCGGTACTGCCGGCCGAGGTGGGCCGATGGTTGCATAAAGGCATACGTGGGGGCCGTGTGCCCAAGGGAGAAATGGTTCTGAGAGGGGCGCTGGCGGACTTTCCCTACGTTGGCCCACAGGCAAAACGAGGTGAATTCCGTATAGAGTTTGATGTCGAGCGGGCTGAAATTGAGTACGCGGAAGAATGGCCAAGGGTGAGCAAGGTATACGGGCATGCCGTGTTTATAGGCCAGTCCATGCGCATTGAGGCGCATAAGGGGGAAATTCTTCAGGTACCTGTTAATACGGTCAGGGCGCGCATCGTCGATTTTGCCCGGCCCAGCTTGCTGATTACGGGGCGTGTGGAAGCAGGTCTCGACAAGCAGCTGTCGTTTCTGGCGAATTCTCCGCTGCGTGAAGACTACCAAGGCCTGCTGGATGTACTTGATGTGCAGGGCCCTGGCGCACTTGATCTTGATCTGCGCTTACCCCTCTCTGAGTTGAATAATTCAAAGGTGAGCGGTGATATCCATGTGCAGGGGGCGACCCTCAGGTTTGCGGGGCTGCCGCACCCGGTAACGGACGTGCAGGGGGTCTTGCGCTTCACGGAGGCGGGTCTCAGGGGTACCGGCATCAAGGGACGTTTTCTGGATTTGCCGGCCACGGCCCAGCTAACTCCGGAAAAGAGCGGCACCGGCGCGGCCACACGGCTGCAGGCGATTATTCCGGTCCAGATGCCGCAGGACAGGCCGCGATTGGAAACACTACTCGGTCCGGTTCCAATGCTGGCTGGTCTGCGTGGCAGCAGTGATGTAGAAGTGAGTGGCTTGTTTGACAGTAACGGTGCTTCGAATGCACTGCTGCTGAGTAGTGACTTGCGCGGCATGGCAGTTACGCTGGGCGCGCCGCTGGAAAAAGAAGCAACGGATCAGCGCAAACTGCAAATCGAGATTCTGCCGGCCAATAATGAGCTGGATATTGGCTGGGAATATTCCCGGATTTTGCGGGGCAGGGTAAGGCTGATCAATGAGGCAGATCGCTGGCAGGCAGAGCGTGGTGTCCTGCGCCTGGGGGCAACAGGCATAGGCGCGACGTTGCCACTCAAGGCAGGCTGGTCCGTTACGGGTGATCTGCCAGTGCTGGACCTGGAGAATTTCCCGCTGGGAGGGGATGGCGCGTTACCCACTGTGCACAGCCTGGATGTGCACCTGGGGTTGCTCAGGGTTGCCGGGCAAGAGATTCGGGGCATCGGCATCCGGATGGATGCTGCCAGAAAGACACTCCATTTAACCGGTGCCGATAGCGAAGGGGAGTTGGCCTGGCGAGAGCAGGGTGAGCGCATATTGCTGAACGGGCAGTTCAAACGATTATCGCTGAACGTGCCCAAAAAGATTACTTCCTCGGCTACTGACCAGCCCGACATGCCGAAGCCCGCAATCAACCCCGCCCGTCTGCCTGGCCTGATCTTGCGTTGCCAGCAGCTGGTGCTGGGAGACGAAGCCTTGGGTGCACTGGAGATGCGCGTCGATCCGATCAAGAACGGTTTGCGGCTCACCATGCTGGACCTGAAGAGCAAGCGTCTGGAGTTGCGTGGCGGGGGAGAATGGACACGTATCGACGGACTGAGCAGCGGCTCACTGGTGGTTAATCTCAACAGCGACAACATCAAGGACCTGCTCAAGGCCAGTGGCTTCGCGCCCAATATCAGTGCCCGAGTGGCTGACGTGTTTGCTGACGTGCATTGGAAACCCCACGCAGACGGCCTCGTGATGCCGGCGCTGAATGGCAAGTTGCGTTTTGAAATCAAGGATGGAAGTTTGCTGGATGTTGACCCGGGGGCTGGCCGCGTACTAAGCCTGCTCAGTTTCTATTCTCTGCCGCGACGGTTGACGCTGGACTTCACGGACGTGACTGGCAAGGGCACCGCCTTCGACAAACTTGATGGCAGCTTTATCATCACGGATGGCGATGCATTTACGAAGAACCTTGAGGTGACGTCACCATCACTGGAAATCGATGTACGGGGACGGGTTGGTTTGGCCGCCCGTGATTACGATCAAACCGTAACCATTCAGCCGGAACTTTCTTCCAGCGTCGCACTGGCCGGCGCACTGGCGGGAGGACCAGTCGTGGGAATCGGATTATGGCTGGCCCAGGAACTGTTGGATGAACCTTTTGAGCAGGCGGCCAAACTGGTCTATCACCTCGGTGGCAGCTGGGATGACCCGGTTATTGAGCCAGTCAAAGCAGAATCGAAGCGCAAGGCAAAAGCCAAGTCCGCAGGCAGGCCCGGTAAACGAAAAGAGCTTGAGGCGGAACCTGAACAGCCCCCTTCCAGCGGGCCGCGTAAGTAATGTACGCCGCTGTAATCCAGATGGTCTCCGGCCCGGATGTATCGGCTAATCTAACAGTAGCCGGCGAATTACTGGAAGAGGCTGCAGCACAGGGCGCCAGCCTGGCCGTACTGCCGGAAAACTTCGGCTACCTGGGACTCAGGCAGGGAGATATTCTCAATGTGACAGAGCCCGAGGGCAGTGGCCCGATACAGGATTTTTTGAGTGCCCGGGCCCGGTCGCTCAAGCTCTGGATTGTCGGTGGCAGCCTGCCACTCAGTTCGGCAACCGGCGAAAGGGCATATGCCAGTTGCCAGGTTTACGACCCTCAGGGTTGTTGCGTGGTGCGATACGACAAGCTGCACCTGTTTGATGTCGGGCTGCCGGACAGTCAAGAACGGTATCGTGAGTCAGCCACCTACCTGCCAGGAGGAGCGGCAAAGTGGGTCGATACCGGTGCCGGCCGGCTGGGGTTGAGTATCTGCTACGACCTGCGCTTCCCGGAACTTTACCGACACCTTGGCGCTGAGGGGGTCGAGCTGATAAGCGTACCTTCGGCCTTTACCCAGACCACGGGTGAGGTCCATTGGGAACTGTTATTGCGCGCCCGGGCGGTGGAAAACCTGGCCTATGTGCTGGCGGCGAATCAGGGCGGCAGACATGCTGGTGGCCGCGAGACCTACGGGGACAGTATGATTGTCGACCCTTGGGGCAAGGTGCTGGCACGTCTGGACAAGGGCGAGGGGGTTGCCTGTGCCGAGATCGACCTGTCGCAGCTACACGCACTGAGACAGAATTTTCCTGCCCTGAACCATCGACGCATTGGTACCCAACTGAAACCATGACTGATTCTTCTTCATACTCGCCATTTAAACTGGCCGAGCAGGCCTTGCTGACACCCTGGGGTCTGGGGGTTGGTGATCTGGAGCGTCTGATCGGCGGCCTGATGGCGCCATCAATTGATTTTGCGGATATCTATTTCGAATACTCGCGTCGTGAGAGCTGGTATCTGGAGGACGGTATTGTTCGCGACAGCCAGTACAGCGTGGAACAGGGCGCAGGCGTGCGGGCGATAAGTGGCGAGAAGACAGGCTTTGCTTACTCCGACGAGCTACGCTTGCCGGCACTGGAACAGGCCAGCACCGCCGCCCGTGCTATCGCCCAGCAAGGACAAAGCGGCGCGATGCAGGCTTTCGCAGCGGGTAAATCGCCACGTCACTACGCGGCGGTTGATCCGATTCATAGCCTGTCAGTAGAAGACAAGCTGGCTTTGCTCCAGCGAGCTGACCGGGTTGCACGCGCGGCTGATCCGCGGGTGGTTCAGGTCATG
>JBFKKS010000095.1:0-8846 GCA_041630955.1 Nevskiales bacterium | reverse complement strand
TGGCGCCCCGCAGCACGATAGCGGTGGTGGTCACCAACAAACTGGCCACGACAAATGCAAAGCCCGTAGTACCCTCGGTGATTTTTGTTGCCGTACGTAGCAGTAGTCCAATTGGATCTGCTGAAAACCCGGTACCTGAAACAACCCCGCCGCTGACACAGGAGCAGATTGCACAGCTCGAACAGATTCGACAATTCATGCAGCCCCTGTTTCAGTTTGCCGAGGGCGATCTGCCTGCTGGCCTCGGGATTAACCGGGACAACATCGCATTGGCATGGCCGTTCACCACCCAGTCAATCGGCGACAGCCTGGCCTCTCTGAATAGCTCCGCCACTCCGAAAGCGCTAGGCGTTTCTCCGGCACCGGGGCCAGGAGGCACACTAAGCACCGGTGAACTCGGCCTGGGCCTGCCGGACACAGCGGATATTTATGTGGGCACGATCAGCTTGCCCTACTACCAGACGCCCGCTGCCGCACCGCAGGATCCGACCCCACTGGGCAGTTTCTGGGCAGCCAACGGTGTGCCCTCGCTTGGCAATAGCAGCTTGCCAGGCTCGCCCCCTTGTGCTGTTTTTGCGCCCAGTACCAGCACCACAGCCTGCTATCCGACACCCGTGGAAAAGGCGAGCATTACCGTGCCGGTCATTGCAACGGTGCCCAACGGTAATAGCAGCTGCCCGGCCTTGCCACCGCCTGGTGGCTACCCGGTCACGATATTCATTCATGGCATAACGCGTAATCGCACGGATGTATTGGCCGTTGCACCGGCTCTGGCGAATGGCTGCCAGGTGGTGGTCGCGATCGATTTGCCATTGCATGGTGTGACCCCGCAATCGCCCACTGCCGGGTTTCGTATCCCCGGGGTTGCTGAGCGCACGTTTGATGTGGACTATGCAGTCACTATCGATGATGGAGCCGGCAACTGTTCCCAGGCCACGGCCAATCCATTTGACCTGACCCCGGATGGAGTAGTGGATTGCTCGGGAGGCCACTTTATCAATCTGGGTAGCCTGATTACCTCGCGGGACAATCTGCGCCAGGGCGTCATCGATAACATTCACCTGCTGAAAAGCCTGCAGGCCAGTGATCTGGTAGTGGTCGATGGCCTGGGTGTGCCGGTGGGCGTGATCGACACCAATACCGATGTAACCAATTTGCTGGGTCATTCTCTTGGCGGCATTATCGGCACGGTACTGATGGCAGTGAACGATGAAGGCACTGCTGCCAGTCTGGCGATGACAGGCGGCGGGATTGCCAAGCTGTTGGATGGCTCGCCCAGCTTCGGTCCCGTTGTTGCAGCGGGACTGGCGGCCAATGGAGTCGTCGAGGGCACGGATGTCTACGATACCTTTATGCGCTTTGCCCAGACACTCGCTGATAGTGGTGACTCAATCAATTATGCCGCAGCAGCGGGCATTAATTATCCGGTGCATTTTATGGAGGTAGTTGGTGAGGCGGGGGTGAGCCCCTCGGACCAGGTGATACCCAATAGTGTGCCCGCGAGTTCGGTTGAGGTAGTGACCTCTGGCCCGCTGAGTGGCAGTGGGCCACTGGTGACGGAATTAGGTCTGATGCCAGTCGAGGACGTGAATCCCGAGACTGCCACGCCTGGCTGTATTGCCGGGCCGGACACGGTGGCCAAGTTTGTGCGTGGCGACCATGGCTCGATCCTTGATCCATCAACTTCCCTGGCGACCACGATTGAGATGCAAACCCAGGTCGCGAGTTTCCTGGCCAGCGGTGGGGCCGGGTATCTGGTTAACGGCGGCGGTGCTGCCTGCCCCTGATCAAGCCTGAATAAAAAAACGCCCCAATCAAGGGGCGTTTTACATTGGAAGGCAGTGGTCAGACTTCAGTGACCTTTTCCGCTTTGGGCTTGGCCTTAGGTTTTGGTTTCGTTTTTGCCTTGGGTTTGGCGGCGGGTTTTTTGGTGGTCGACTTTCTGGCAGAGGGTTTAGCCGCGGGCTTTCGGGCTGGCGCTTTTCCGCCAGCCTTCATTTCCGCCGGATCAAAATCATCTACCTTGATGATATCCATCTGCAACTGAAATGCTTCCCGCAGGGTGGCTGCTTCATTGGCATCAATGACCTTTAACTTGAGTGCCTGCTCAATACGTTCGCCAGGGTGACTGGTGGTAATGCGGCCATCCTTGACTGCAGCAGTCAGGCGTTTCTCAACTGGCTTGATCTCAAGAAGCAAGTGCATGGTACGTTCGAGCTTGGCCGCCGAAGTGTCATTGCTGTCGTGCTGGAAGACAAACTGCGAAAGGCTGTTACGCAGGCTGCTGGGTTCCTGCAGGGCGTTGGCAATGGTCACGCCCAGTTCATCGCGAGGTGGCTTGGCCCAGCGGCCGGCAGGAAACACCACCAGGCGCATCATGGCGGCAATGAACTTGTTTGGCAGGTGCCGTATGACGCCGTCGAGTGCTGCTTCGATTCTGACAAAGCTGTCCTCAGCGACCCACCGAACTACCGGCATGTCTTCAGGTGGGCAACCGTCTTCCTCGAATCGCTTGAGGGTGGCGCTGACAATGTATAACAGTGAGAGCACATCACCGAGGCGAGCTGAAATGCTTTCCCGGAACTTCAGACTACCTCCCAGCACAGCCATGCAGACATCGGCCAACAGGGCCAGGTTGGCACTGTAGCGATTCATCTTCTGGTAACAGCGCTGAGCGGGTGAGCCAACCGGCGCGGCGGAACCGCGACCCTGCGTAACACCGAGTACCAGGGAGCGCGAAGCCACGCTGAAAATGTGACCGATGTGCCCAAAGAAGGCCGCATCGAAATCATTCAACGCCTTCTGCGGGTCGGTTTCCTGGGCGGCCTGCATCTCTTTCAGCACGTAGGGGTGGCACCGAATGGCGCCCTGGCCAAAAATGATCATGCTGCGGGTAAGGATATTGGCACCTTCCACGGTGATGGCAATGGGCGCTCCCTGGTAACCGCGTGCCAGGTAGTTATTGGGCCCCAGCATCACACCCTTGCCGCCGTGTACATCCATGGCGTCGATCGCCACCTTCTGCGCCAGGTCGGTACAGTGATACTTGGCGATGGCTGAGGGTACCGACGGCTTTTCTCCAAGGTCGACCGCATTGGCAGTAAACCTTCGCATTGCTTCACTTGCGTAAGCCCTGCCGCCCATGCGAGCCAGAGCTTCCTGTATGCCTTCAAAGGCGCCGATATGCACATTGAACTGGCGCCGTATACGCGCATAGGCGCCAGTCGCCAGGGCGCCTGCACAGGCCCCACCCGTGGTCATGGAGGGTAGAGAAATAGCGCGTCCAACCGATAGGCACTCCACCAGCATGCGCCAGCCTTCGCCGATCATTGCCTGCCCGCCAATGATGTAATCCAGGGGTACGAATACCTCGGAGCCCTGGGTCGGGCCGTTCTGGAAGGGGTTGTTGAGCGGGAAATGCCGCCTGCCGATGATCACGCCCGGCGTATTGGTCGGTACCAGTGCGCAGGTAATGCCGAGATTTTCCTTGTCGCCGAGCAGATGATCGGGGTCAAACAACTTGAAGGCCAGACCCAGCACGGTGGCTACCGGGGCCAGCGTGATGTAGCGCTTGTCCCAGGTCAGCTTCATGCCGATGACTTCCTTGCCTTCCCATTTACCCTTGCAGACGATGCCCTTGTCAGGAATTGCACCAGCATCCGAGCCGGCAAATGGGCTGGTCAGCGCGAAGCAGGGAATTTCACGGCCATCGGCCAGACGAGGCAGATAGTGGTTTTTCTGTTCCTCGGTGCCATAGTGCAGCAGCAGTTCAGCAGGCCCCAGGGAATTGGGCACAGCCACAGTCGAGGCCGCGGTGGCGCCGCCGGGGCTTGACGAGACTTTGGCCAGTACGCAGGAATGAGCATAGGCCGAGTATTCCAGGCCGCCATATTGCTTGGGAATGATCATGCCGAAGAATTTTTCCTTCTTCAGGTAATCCCAGGCCGCAGCGGGCAGGTCAGCGTCCTTGTGAGTGATGTCCCACTCGTTGAGCATGCTACAGAACTTTTCGACCGGGCCATCAAGAAAAGCCTGCTCCTCGGGGCTGAGTGAGGCAGCCGGCATGGATAGCAGTCGCTGCCAGTTTGGCGCGCCAGAGAATAATTCGCCGTCCCACCACACGGTTCCCGCTTCCAGTGCCGTGCGTTCGGTGTCTGACATGGCGGGCAGCACCTTGCGGAAAAAGGTCAGTGCCCGGGTGGTGAGAAAATCGCGACGTAGGTTGTCAACGTTTAAGGGAATGGCTATGGCGGCGAAGATGAGCCACCGGAAGGCATCACCCCAGAATCCGCTTGCGCCGAAAAACGTATACGTCACCAGCAGTGCGCCGATGACGATGGTTGCGGTTTTCAGACTGCTTCTCTGATAACACAGTGCGATGCCCGCACCAAGAAACAGGATCAACCAGAATAATGCCGACATTGCTCACCTCGTTTTGTATGACTGGCACTTGCGGTAATGTCACAACGCGTGCCCGGCCAGGACCGCGCTATCCCCTCATGACTTAATTTATTATTAAAGCCTTTGGTTTATCATCCAAGCCACTGAAGCATAGGAGAAGCGACAGGGGACCGCAATTGTCAGGCCACTCCATCATTGGAATGGAGAACCCCGCAGCGTTTCTGTACTCCAAAGAGGATGGAGATAGTAGTAGCGCTATCTGGTTGCATAGCATCTAATGTGTGGTTATGCGCGAATATACGATTGTGAAAGTAATGAGGTACGTCATGAAAAGATTTTGCATTGCCCTGCTGACCGGGACACTGCTGGTAGCCGGCTGCGCAACCCAGACCCCTTATAAACCGGCCGAGAAGCGTGGCGCCGAGGGGTATACCGAGACACGACTGGGTGAGAGCCGTTACCGTATTACCTTTGTCGGGAATACCCTGACCAACGCCGAGACAGTCAAGGATTACGCGTTACTGCGGGCCGCCGAGTTGACCCTGCAGGAAGGCTATGAATGGTTCCAGGTAGTCGAGCGCGAGAGCGACAAGAAAGTGAATGCAGCGACTTCGGTGGGTACAGGCTTTAGTGTGCCAGGACATACCTCGGTGTACCGTGACTGTGGCGTATTAAGCTGCCGGACCACCGTGGCCAGTTCACCCGGATTCTCAACGGGTATAGGGATTGCCTCGACGACTACAACCAGTGCCTATACCTACGCGCTGGAAGTGCTTCTGGGTAAGGCACCCATGCCCAAGTCCGAAAACGCCTATGATGCGCGCGAAGTGGCCAGTTCCATTCGTCGCTGGATGAGCGAGAACCCGCCCAAGTCATAGTTGCTAAGGCGCTGAAGCTTCCTCGGCCCGGAAATTGCTGGGCGCTTGTCCCGTCCAGCGTTTAAAGGCGCGGGTGAAGCTGGAGCTGTCTGAAAAGCCCAGCAGGTAAGTGATCTCGCTGATGGAATAGCGGTTGTCGGCAATATAGGACAGCGCCAGTTCGCGCCGGGTTTGATTCAGTACTTCTTTATAGGTTGTTCCCTCGGCACTGAGTTTACGCTGCAGGTTGCGCAGGCTCATGTGCAGGACTGCGGCGACCTTGTCCTGGCTGGGCTCGCCAAGCGGCAACAGTTCGACGAGTGTGCTGTGTACCCTGTTGGTGGCGTTTTCCTTGTCAAAATGTGCCAGATAACGGGTCAGGATGGCGTCATTGTGTCGGGCCAGTTCGGCGTTGGCTGAGGCGAGTGGTTGTCGCAAAGTATCGCCCGCCAGGTAGATCGCGGTTTCATCAGCACCGAATTCAAGAGGCGATTTGAACACCTTCTCAAAGGCTGTGATATCGGGGGGCGCCGCCCTGCGAAAGCAGGTCTTGAGCGCCCTGAAATCCTGACCGTGGAGCAGGCGGCACAGGCGAATGATGACAGACATCATGGCATCCAGCGCCTCGACAGCTGGTTGCTGTATGCCCGGCAGGGGATGGATCACAAACTTGTAGTTCGAACCGTCAGGACAGAACTCCAGCTCGGCTGCATCCGTGACAATGCGGAAGTAGCGCACCAGGCGTTCAAAACACTCCTGCAGCGTCGGGCTGGCCAGTAACGAGTAACCCAGTGCATGAAAGGTGGTCTGATTAATGTTTCGGCCGACGTCCAGTCCGAGGCAGGGATTATCAGTCGCCTGTACGGCGAGTTGCCACAAGCGCGTTGTTCCTTCCAGCGGGTAGCGCGCATTCGGGTCCTTCAGAGCGGCAAGATCCAGCCCCGCCTGTTCAAACAGTTGGCGGCTGTCCACGGCCTGCGCATCAAGCGTGGCTTTTATGGCCCGGGCCCAGCTGGTTAGCGAAGTGGCGTTATATGGCATCGTGTTCCGATTGTCGCGTCCGGCCAAGTGCTTGGCGTGTTGGGGCCAGCTTGCCGGGACAGGTAGGAATAGAGTAACTCCAGTCAAAAGCTTATAGGAGTGTTCCATGACTGCCCAGACATTAGATACAAAGCCAGTCGCACAGATGAGCGACGCCGAGAAAACGGCCCGCATCAAGCAGGTTGTAATCAGGGCCGGCGAAGAGCTACGCGAGCGTCACCCCTGGTTGAGACACCAGGACTTTATTGGTGTATCGATCATGTTGCTGTCGCTGGCTGGCATGGTCGGCACCGGTTACCTGTACTACCTGGATCTGGTCGCCTGGTATGTTTGCGTGCCCGTGGTCGCAATTTTTGCATCATTTATCCATGAGCTGGAACATGACCTGATCCATCTCATGTATTTCCGCAAAAGGCCCGCGCTCAACAGGCTCATGCTGATAGTGGGTTGGATTGCCAGGCCCAGTACCGTGAACCCGCTGGTCCGACGGAAGCTGCACTTACACCATCACAAGCACTCGGGTACCGAGTCAGATCTTGAGGAGCGTGGTATTACCAATGGTGAACCATGGGGGCTGAAGCGATTGCTGATGACCGGCGACAACATGCTGGCCATTTATCTTCGCCCGCTGAAGACCTACCAGATGGTGCGGCATTTTATAGTCGCCCAGAAGCCCGGGAACGAGGCTGAAATCAAGGCACTTGCCCGCGAACAACGTACCAGCTACTTCCCGCTGGGTAACCTGTACTATCTGGCCTGGCATGGCTGGCTAACCTATCACGCCGTTGCATTGTCAGCAGTGGCATTGGGTTATCCAATAACCTGGCCGGCCTGGGTCGAAAGCACTGTGACGGTTTTGAATTTCCTGGCCGTAACCTGGTTCCTGCCGAGTTTTCTGCGTACTTTCAGCCTGCACTTCATCAGCTCCAACATGCACTACTACGGTGATGTGGAAGACGGCAACATCATGCAGCAGACACAGGTTCTGAATCGCTGGTGGCTGCTACCGTTCCACCTGTTCTGCTTCAACTTTGGCAGCACGCATGCCATTCATCATTTTGTGGTGAAAGAACCGTTCTACATTCGTCAGTGGACGGCCCCAACGGCCCATAAGATCATGCGCGAGATGGGTGTGCGTTTTAACGATCTGGCCAATATGCGCCGTGCCAATCGCTTCAATCGCAGCGAGGAAGGTCTGGCTACGGTGGTTACGCAGACGGCCTGATGCTCCTGGATGGGTGTTGCGCAGGGCAGGCTGACGGCATGTTCCATACGTTGACGAATGTACGGATCGACCCCTAGGCTTGCCCTCGCTGCACAGTTGACCGGAGCGGCCATGACGACAATGACGGACATTGGTATAGGCGCAATCGCCTGTCATCTGCCTGAGGGGCGGATCGACAACCTGCTGCGTGCTCCGGAACTGGATGCCAGTGAAGAATTGCTGCGCGACAAGATCGGCGTGCTCAAGGTGAGCCGCATGCTTGAGCACCATGAGGCCTCGGATCTGGCTGTGATGGCGGCGGAGGAATTGTTCGAACGTGGCGTTGTCAGTCCCGAAGACATCGACTGCCTGATCGTTGTTACCCAGAACCCGGATGACCGGGGCATGCCGCATGTCTCGGCACGAGTACACGGCAAACTGGGATTGCGGCGTGACTGCGCCGTCTTCGATGTGTCACTGGGCTGTTCCGGTTTCGTTTATGGTCTTTCGATCATCAAGCCCTTCATGCAGGCGCAGGGCATGAAGCGCGGCTTGCTGATCACCGCTGACCCGTATTCCAAGATCATCAACCCGGCTGATCGAAATACCAGCCTGCTGTTTGGCGATGCCGCCGCCGCGACCCTGCTTAACGACGAACCGGTCTGGCGAATTGGTCGTTTTGATCTCGGTAGCGAAGGAGCCGAGTGGCAGAAGATAGAAGTAGCGAATGAGTCCGGTCATTTATCCATGGATGGTCGGGCGGTACTTAATTTTGCTGCCAAGATCGTGCCGGATAGTATTCGCAACGCCATGCGTATCAATGACACGACGCCGAATCAGGTTGATCGTTATGTCCTGCACCAGGGCAGCAAGCACATCGTTCGGCAATTGGCCAAGCGGCTCGAGGTCGCTGAAGAAAAGGCACCATTCCTGGCCTCCGAGTACGGTAATACCATCTCTTCATCGATTCCCATTTTACTGGCGCAGGGCGTAGCAGACAGTGATCAACGTATCGTCATTTCGGGTTTCGGCGTGGGATTATCCTGGGCTTCGACGGTTCTGACGCGTACCTAGCTGATACCCACTTCGCCGGTCAGGCGCTATAGTGCGCGCCATGGATACCGGCAGACTTCTCATACAATGCCCGGATCGCACGGGGATCGTGGCGGCGGTGAGCGGCTATTTCAGTCGCCAGGGCGCAAACATCACGGACCTGGACCAGCATTCCACCGATCCGCGGGCTGGGCGCTTTTTCATGCGCCTGGAATTCGAACTCAGGGACCTGGATCAGCGGATCGAGGCGGTGCGTGCTGAATTTGAGCGTGAAGTCGCCGATGGTTTTG